>JAQCLA010000003.1 GCA_027592105.1 Pseudomonadota bacterium
ATTTGGCCAGGGCCAAAGATGGCAGAAACATGGCAAAAACTTGATAGATTATTGACAGCCCCTATATGTACGGCAGGGGATGTGAGCAACCCACTGGAAACTGTGTGTTTTTTCTTTGAGCTATGCGCTGAGGGAATACCTCATATGCGATTTTGGCATCACAGAATCGCATCGTTTTCAGGCAGAAGGGGTCTCACGCCGGAAATGCAAGAGCAATAACAAGGAACGACGAAATGCGAGATTTCGTTGATGGCACTGCCTTCAACTTCGAACAAGGCCAGCGCGCGCGCAAGCTTTTTGCCGCCGTGGTGCTTGCTGCTTTGGATGATGCCATTGCAGATGACAAAAAATACGGCAACGGCCCCGAGCAGATCGCCCGCTGGGCGCGCTCGCGCGATGGCCGCGAAGTGCTGAGCTGTGCGGGTATCGACCCCAATGAGCGCGTCGTTCAGGGCTTGATGTGCTTCGTGTCGCGCGGCGTGCGGACTTCGGTCGCGCTCAGCCGTGAAGAGAGTGAGCGCCGCAGCCAAGCCGAGGCGGAAGCCGAAGCCGCCTGATTGCCGTGTCGCCGCGCAAGCGGCTACCGCACCCCAAGAACGCGCCCCTCGCCGGGCGCGTTTTTCGTTTTGACGGGCCGTGTGTCAGCTGATTGTTGGTGCGGGCGGGGGGACTTGAACCCCCACGGCACAAAGGCCCACGGATTTTAAGTCCGATATGTCTACCATTCCATCACGCCCGCAACGCATCTTGGCTAACGGCTTGGGCGGGGATTGGCAATCGCTTGGGCGCGCGGGATGCCACGCATCGCGCTTTGCGGGTTTTTCACCCTGTTTCATGCCATCTTTATGTAGCGTCACACACGCGTCCTGCGCCCGCAAGCGGCCCGCTGTTGCCGCATTTTCATCAGGGCGCAGAGTGAAAATGCCAGTAATTCAAGCATTAGCGCGGTCTTGAACGTTTGGGATATACCCTATTGCAACATACCTCCCAAGGTATCAACACAACGTCAGGATTTCGCCGCACGCGGTAAGGTGATATCAAGGCACAGCACCTTATCGCTACAAGGCCAATGGAATGACCCTATCGTATCGCTACAATCCGCAGGCAAAGCCACAGACGGTCCTATACGTTCGCCTTTCGACGACAGAGCAAACCATCAGCGCACAGCGCCAGCAGGCTGAAAGCCTCGGCTACGTGGTTGATAAGGTCATCGAGGATCACATTGTGCCGGGTGTGACCACCGCATTTCTGGATCGTGAGGGTGGTCAACGTCTCTTCGCCACCTTGCGGGAGGGGGATGTTTTATTGGTGCGATGGCTGGATCGCTTGGGTCACAACTATGACGATATCCAGCGCATCATGGGCCTGTTTTTTGAGCGTGGCGTGACCATCAAGACGTTGATCAACGAGCTGACGTTCGACGCGCAACCAAAAGACGCCGAACAAAAAGCATTGCGCGATGCCATGATGTCTTTCATGTCGGCCATGGCACATGCGCAGGCGACTGCGAACCGTGAGGCACAAGCCGCAGGCATCGCCAATGCCAAGGCGCGCAACCCGACAGCCTACAAGGGTCGTAAACCTTCTTATACCCAAGAAAACATAGATCAAATCCGCCAGATGTCCGGCGATGGTCTGGGTGTGAATGAAATTGCCCGGCGGTTGGGTTTGAGCAAGTTTCTGGTGTCACGCATCAACAAAGACACAACAGCGGCTTACGAGGCGCTCGAGCGTTGGGGCATCAACGCTGAACCGCACTCCAAAAAAGTGTAATTTCTGTCATCCCCGCCGTCGCCCTAATGGCCGTCGAAGGCGCACAGCGCGTGGACAGGCACGCCCATCGCCTCAAGCCGCGCGCGGCCGCCCAGTTCGGGCAGGTCGATGACGAAGGCGCAGCCCACGACCTCGGCGCCCAAGGCTTCAACCAGCCGAATACCCGCCTCGGCCGTGCCGCCCGTGGCCAGTAGATCATCGACGAGCAGCACCTTTTGACCTGGCGCCAGCGCGTCGTCATGAATCTCGACTGTCGCGCGGCCGTATTCGAGGGTGTAATCCTGTGCGATGGTGGCAGCGGGCAGCTTGCCTTGTTTGCGGATCGGCACGAAACCCTTGGAGAGTTGATGGGCCACTGCGCCGCCGAGGATGAAGCCGCGCGCCTCGAGCCCCACCACCATATCGATCCGTTCGCCCACGAATGGGGCGAGCAGCTGGTCGACCGCAAGCCGAAAGCCGCGCGGATCTTGGAAGAGCGTGGTCACATCGCGAAACATGATCCCTTCATGGGGAAAATCCGGGATGGTGCGGATATAGTCTTGGATCGATTTCTGGCTCGGCATCGGGCTGTCCTTGAATGGGCCGCTCAGCGGCTTGGGTAGTGGCGGCGGAGTGCAGCGGCATCTTGCCCGCGCAGCCATACGGTGGCGTTATCGGCCTCGGAAAAGATCGAGCGTGTATAGGCCGGGCTGTCGATATCGGTCGGAAGGCCCAAGGCTTGGACCAACTCCTCTAAAACGACGGAGGCGATCTCGCGGCGGCGAATTTCTTGGCTGATCGCGATAGCGGCTGACAAGATCGTGCCACCACGCGAGCGCAGCGCAACACGGGCGATGGCCATTTCGCTGCCGTCAAGCTCAGCAATACTGGTGCCGGTGATCCGTGCGCCTTGCGGTGTGGCGACAAGGTAGAAGGGAATGTCGACTGTCCCCTCGTAGACGCGCCGCAAGCGCAGTGCGGTACCGGTGGCGTTGATCTCGGCGATGGCTGTGTCGATGGCGCGGTCGACAAGATCGAGCTTGTAGCCGGGAAAGCTGGGCGCGACATCGGCGATGCCGATGCGCAGATCCTGTCGCCGCGCCTCGGGCCAGCGGATCAGGGGCTTGGTGCATGTGCCGCCCGGTGGGGCCGCACAGGCGACAAGCCGGTAGAAATCTTCATCCGAGATCATGTCGGGCACGGCGATGAATTCCTGGGCCGTCGCAGCGGTGGAGGCGAGGCTGAAAAGCAGGGCAAGGGCGAGGCGGCGCAACATGCGCACAGGTGACGCAAAGCGCGGGGCGAGTGCAAGCAGCTCGCGCGTCGCGGTGGTCGGGTTGTTGCATGAGAACCGCGTGGGAGGATGGGCCGGCATGAGTATTTGTGAAGCAAAGAGGGCGCGTTAACCTTGATGGAGGGTTAACGGCCAAGCTGGCGGGCCGCTTCCTTGCGGGCGAAAGGTTTGAGGGTGGCGCCATTGGTTGCCAGCCACGCGGTGACGGCATCGGGTTCGCGCTTGGACAGCTCGCGCAACCACCACGCGATGGCTTTTTGGATGAACCAGTCGCGCTCGGGGGCTAGCGTTTCGCACCAGCCAAGGATGGATTGGCGCGCCGCCGCCTCGGTCGCATTCGGGTGGCGGGCCTTGGTGAAAGGCAGCGCAAAGACCAGTGCCGCGCGCCGGGTCCACATGTGATCGGATACGGTCCATTCCGCCAATATCTGGAGGCGGCGGGGGTCTTGCATCACCCGCTTGGCGCCGCTTTGGGCCACGGCATCGGCGATGGCCCAGCTGTCGAAATCTCGCACGAACCCGGTGATGCAATCCCATGCGGCATGGTCATCAGGGCGGATACGGGCTTGGATGAACAATTTGCCTGCCGCGATCCGCGCCTCGAAGATATCGCTGGCCCAAAGCCCTTGGGCAAGCGTGACAAGGCCGGACTGATCCAAGGCTTTTCGCCATTCATCGGCCAAACCGCCCGTCAGCGCGTTGGACAGGCCCAGAACCTCGCGCGTTTGTTTGTGATAGGTGGCCATTTCTGCGGCGCGGGCCGGGTCGGCATGGGCGCGCAGGGCTGCGATGGCATCATCCGCTGTCATCTTGGCCGCGCGATCAGCCCATCGAGATGGGCGCGGATGACCGGCCATTCCTGCGCGGTGATGGAATAGACCGCCGTGTCGCGGATCGTGCCATTGGGCGAGGTTTGATGCGCGCGCAAGATACCGTCGAGCTGTGCGCCCAAACGCTCGATCGCGCGGCGCGATTGGCTATTCAGGCGGTGGGTGCGAAACTCGACCGCGAGGCAGGACCAGATCTCGAAGGCATGGCCCAGCAAAAGGCGCTTGGCCTCGGTGTTGAGCGGGCCGCGCTGGGCGGAAGGCGCGATCCAGGTCGAGCCGATCTCGACGCGCGGCGTGGCGTGGTCGATATTCATGTAGCTGGTCATGCCGATGGGCGTGCCGGATGCATCGAGCTGAGTGAAGGGGATCATCGCGCCGATATCGCGCAGGCGCAGGCGGCGGTCGATCTCGGCCAGCATGCCCGTGGGTGCGGGGATGGCCGTGTACCACAGCTTGTGCAGATCGCCTGCCGCGCTGGCCTCGGACAGTGGTTCGGCATGCATGCGGTCAAGCGGTATCAAGGTGACTTGACGGCCGCGCAGGGTCAGGTTCGGGGGGCCAAGGCGGTTCATTCCACGGTCACCGATTTGGCGAGGTTGCGGGGCTGGTCCACATCGGTGCCTTTGGCAATCGCGGTGTGATAGGCCAAAAGCTGTGCGGGGATGGCATAGACCAAGGGCGCGGCCAGCCGCCCTGCGGCGGGCAGGGTCAGGGTGGCTTGCGTGCCCTCGGCGGCGATGGCGGCACCGGCCGCATCGGTGATCAGCGTGACCTGACCGCCGCGGGCCATCACCTCTTGCATATTCGAGACGGTCTTGTCGAAGAGCGCGTCATGGGGGGCAAAGACCAGCACGGGTAGGGTGCGGTCGATCAACGCGATGGGGCCGTGTTTCAGCTCGCCCGAGGCATAGGCTTCGGCGTGGATGTAGCTGAGTTCTTTGAGTTTCAGTGCCGCCTCAAGCGCTGTCGCATACATCACGCCGCGCCCGAGAAACAGGGCCGAGCGCGCCTCGGCCAGACCGGCGGCGATGGCAGCGATCTCGGGCTCGCAGGCGAGCGTTTGGCGCATCTGGTCGGGGACATGGCGCAGCGCGTCGAGTTCTTGCCCGATCTGGGCTGGTGTCAGCGCGCCGCGCTGGCCCGCCGCATGCAGTGCCAAAAGCGCCAGCACGGCCAGCTGGTTTGTATAGGCTTTGGTCGAGGCGACCGAAACCTCGACCCCTGCCAAGATCGCCAGCGCCACATCGCTTTCGCGCGCGATGGATGAGGTGCCCACATTGACGAGGCTTGCCACCATCTCGGCCCGTCCGCGCAGGTAGCGAAGCGCTGCCAGCGTATCGGCAGTCTCGCCTGATTGGCTGACGACAAGGGCCAGCGTGCGCGGGGCCAAGGGCGGCTCGCGATAGCGGAATTCCGAGGCGACATCGACCTCGCAAGGGATGCCTGCGACCTGTTCGAACCAGTATTTCGCGGTCAGGCAGGAATAATAGCCCGTGCCGCAGGCCACCATCACAACCCGGTCGAAGCGCGAGAAATCGAGGCTTTCGGGAAAGACCGGCAGCGCGCCCGGCGCGTAGCGGGCCAGCGCCTCGGCCAGCACGCGGGGCTGTTCATGGATCTCTTTGGCCATGAAATGCTTGTAGCCCGCCTTGTCGATTACGGCGGCGCCGATCTCGATCCGGGTTTTGGGGCGGCTGGCGGGGGCGCCGGTTTCATCGAAGATCTCGGCGCCTTTGCGGGTGATGAAGGCGATGTCGCCCTCGTCAAGATAGGTGATCTGATCGGTCATGGGCGCCAGCGCGATGGCGTCAGAGCCGACATACATCTCGCCCTCGCCATGACCAATGGCCAAGGGCGAGCCACGCCGCGCGGCGATCAGCAGATCATCATGCCCATCGAACAAGAAACACAGCGCAAAGGCCCCCTCGAGCCGCGCGATGGTGGCCTTGGCCGCCTCACGCGGGGTCATGCCGCCCGCCATGAAACGCGCGCAGAGATGGGCGACGGTTTCGGTGTCGGTTTCGCTTTCGAAATTGGAGCCCGCAAGCTCGGCCCGCAATTCGCGGTAATTCTCGATGATGCCGTTATGAACCACAGCCACGGAGCCGTTTTGATGGGGGTGGGCGTTGGCCTCGGAGGGCGCGCCATGGGTGGCCCAGCGGGTATGCCCGATGCCGGCCTTGCCCGGCAGCGGCTCATGCACCAGCCGGTCGGAGAGGTTGATCAGCTTGCCCACCGCGCGGCGGCGGTCGAGGTGACCGTTTTGCAGGGTCGCGATGCCCGCGCTGTCATAGCCGCGATATTCCAGCCGCTTGAGCGCCTCGAGGATCAGGGGGGCGACCTCATGGCTGCCCAGAACGCCGACGATACCGCACATGGTTTAACCTTTCCTACCCGCCTTGATGGCGCGCAAACGCTCCATCAGGCGGATTGCCAGACCGGGCTTGTTGACCTGCTTGGCGCGGGCCAAGGCCAGCGCGCCGGGGGCCACATCCTCGGTGATGACCGAGCCCGAGGCGGTCATGGCGCGATCGCCAAGGCTGACGGGGGCCACCAGCATGGTGTTGGAGCCGACAAAGACATCGCGCCCGATCATGGTGCGATGCTTCATCACGCCATCATAGTTGCAGGTGATGGTGCCGGCGCCGATATTGCTACCGTCCCCAATCTCGGCATCGCCGATATAGCTGAGGTGATTGACCTTGGCTCCTTCGCCGATCTGGGCCTCTTTCACCTCGACGAAATTGCCGATGCGCGCGTCATTGCCGATTTCCGCGCCGGGGCGCAGGCGGGCATAGGGGCCGATCACCGCGCCCGCGCTGACATGGCACCCCTCAAGATGGGAGAAAGCGCGGATGCGCGCGCCGCTTTCTACCGTGACGCCAGGGCCGAAGACGACATGCGGTTCGATCTCGGCATCGCGGCCGACCCATGTATCTTGCGCGAAAATCACGGTCTCGGGGGCTTGCATGGCGACGCCATCGGCCAGCATTGCGGCACGGCGGGCGGCTTGAAAGGCAATCTCGGCCTGGGCGAGCTCGGTACGGGAATTGATGCCCAGCGTTTCAGCCTCGGGGCAAAGAATGGCGGTGGCAGAAAGGCCCTCGGCCATGGCAAGGGCGGGCAGATCGGTAAGGTAATATTCGCCCGCCGTGTTGTGGTTGCCGACCGCGCCCAACAGGCGCAGCATGGCCGCCGCATCGCCCGCCATCAGCCCGGAATTGCAGATGGTGACGGCGCGCTCTGCCTCGGTCGCATCCTTGGCCTCGACAATGCGCAAAAGCTTGTCGCCATCCATGATAAGCCGCCCATAGCGACCGGGATCGGCGGCATCGAAACCTAACACGACGATATCGTGATGCGCGCGCGCGGCCTGCATCGCGGCAAGGGTTTCCTCTGAAATGAAGGGTGTATCGGCGTAAAGCACGATCAGGCCGCCGGAAAAATCGGACAGGAGGGGGGCGGCTTGCAAGACGGCATGGCCGGTGCCCAGTTGTTCCTCCTGCCGGACGCATTCGGCCCAAGGGGCAAGGTCGGTGACGGTTTTCTCGACCATATCGGCCCCGTGGCCGGTGACGACGATGATGCGTGCGGGCGACAGGCTGCCCGCCGCGGCCAGCGCATGCGCGATCAGCGGCACGCCGCCCAGCTTGTGCAGCGGTTTAGGCAGATCGGAATTCATCCGCGTGCCTTGGCCCGCGGCCAGCACGACCACTGCGATCGGCCGCTCCTCGCCCCTGTCCGAATTATCCACGCTGCTGTCCCCTCGTTTTGCGCCCGTTTTTATAGATGATCCGGCGCGGCGCAAGCATTGGCGCTTCACTTTGGCCTACGCCCTGTTACACCGGCGGGCGAAAACCTGCCCAAGGGGGACCTCATGCGCTGTGTGATCTTCGATTTGGATGGGACATTGGCCGATACGGCCGGTGATCTGATCGCTGCTGCCAATGCCGCCTTGGGCGCAATGGGCCATGCGCCGCAATTGGTGATGGGGCGCGATGATGCGACCGCGCTGCGCGGTGGGCGGGCGATGCTGCAACTTGCGGCCGACCGGATGGGGATGGTGCAGGCCGCGCCGATGATCGCTGCGGGCTATCCGCTTTTGTTGGCGGCCTATGGTGATGCGATCGACCAGCATACCACGCTTTACCCCGGCGCGATGGACGCGGTGGCCCGGCTGAAGGCGCGCGGCATCGCGGTGGGCATTTGCACCAACAAGCCCGAGGGTCTGGCCGAGACGCTCTTGACCCGGCTGGGCGTCAGGGCGGAATTCGCGGCCCTTGTCGGGGCCGACACATTGCCCCTGCGCAAGCCCGACCCAGCCCCGTTTTTCGAAGCCGTGGCGCGCGCAGGCGGTGCAAGGGGGCAATCTTGCCTGATCGGCGATACTGTCACCGACCGCGAGACGGCGCGCGCGGCGGGCCGACCATGTGCCTTGGTGACATTCGGACCCTTGGGCCAATCGGTGGCCGATTTGGCCCCCGAGGCATTGATCGACCATTATGACGCGCTGGATGGGGTAATCGACCGGCTGCTTGGCTGATCGGGGCATTGACGCGGGCCTTTTGGCACTCAATTCTGTGACCTATGGAAAAACCTGTCTTCACCGGCAATTTCACCCAGCAAGAACCCATCCCCGAGGCGGCGATTGCGGCCGCGCTGGATGTGATGCGCTCGGGGCGATTGCATCGCTATAACCTTTTGCCCGACGACGAGGGCGAGGTGGCCGCATTGGAGCGCGAGTTTGCCGCCTTTACCGGCGCGCGCTTTGCGCTTGCCGTGGCCTCGGGCGGATATGCGATGAGTTGCGCGATGCGCGCAATCGGTGTGCAGGCGGGCGATAAGATCTTGTCCAATGGCTGGACATTGGCGCCTGTGCCGGGGGCGATTGCAAGCCTTGGGGCCATTCCCGTTTTCGTCGAGACGACGCAGGATTTGACCATCGATCTTGACGATCTTGCCCACAAGGCGCGCGAAAGCGGCGCGCGGGTGCTGCTGCTCAGCCATATGCGCGGCCATATCTGCGATATGGACCGGCTGATGACGATTGCGTGCGCCCATGATCTGCAGGTGATCGAGGATTGCGCCCATACGATGGGGGCGGCATGGCAGGGTGTGGCATCGGGGCGGCATGGGGTGGTCGGCTGCTATTCGACCCAGACCTATAAGCATATCAATTCCGGCGAGGGCGGGCTGATCGTATCGGATGATCCCGCGATCATGGCCCGCGCAGTGGTTTTGTCGGGTTCCTACATGTTTTATGGCAAACACACCGCCGCGCCCCCCGTTGAAATGTTCGAAAATGTAAAGTATGAGACGCCCAATATCTCGGGGAGGATGGACCATCTGCGCGCCGCGATCTTGCGCCCACAGCTTGCCGCACTCCCCCAGCAGGTCGCGCGCTGGAACGCGCTTTACCGGATGTTGGAGGTGGGCCTGCGCAATATCGCGGGGCTGCGTGTCATCGAACGGCCGCCACAGGAAAGCATCGTGGGATCGTCGTTTCAGTTCCTTTTGCCCGATTGGCCCGCCGATCGGATGCGCGCGCTGCTTGCGGCTTGCGCCGTGCGGGGGGTGGAGTTGAAATGGTTCGGTGCGGCCGAGCCTGTGGCCTTTACCTCGCGCTATGATAGCTGGCGCTTTGCGCCGCCCCAACGCTTGCCGCGCACTGATGCGATCCTTGCCGGGCTGATCGACATGCGCTTGCCGCTGACCTTCTCGGAGGCCGATGTGCACATGATTGCGGAGATCATCCGCGATGAGGTAGTGGGCGCTAGCACACAAGCGGCGGAGTGAGTGGGGCGTTTTCCGCCGCTTAGACTAGCCGTGAGTTTTCCTTGGCCGCGCGCACGAAATCGCGGAACAGCGGGTGCGGCTCGAGGGGTTTGGATTTCAGCTCGGGGTGGAATTGCACCCCGATGAACCACGGATGATCCTCGACCTCGACGATTTCGGGCAGGCGGCCGTCGGGTGACATGCCCGAAAAACGCAAACCCTTCGCTTCGAGCGCCTCGCGGTACTTGATATCAACCTCGTAGCGGTGGCGGTGGCGTTCTTCGATGTTGAGCGTGCCATAGGCCTCGGCGACCTTGGAACCCGCTTTCAGCACCGCGTCATAGGCCCCCAATCGCATCGTGCCGCCCTTGGCATCGGTCAGTTTGCGTTTGACCTTGGCATTGCCCTGCACCCATTCCTTGAGGTGGTAGACCACAGGCGTAAAACGCTTTTTCCCCGCTTCGTGGTCGAATTCCTCGGAGCCTGCATCGCTCAGATCGGCCAGATTGCGCGCCGCTTCGATCACCGCCATCTGCATGCCGAGACAAATCCCGAGATAGGGGACCTTGCGGGTGCGGGCAAACTCGGCCGCCTTGATCTTGCCTTCGGTGCCGCGCTCGCCAAAGCCGCCGGGCACCAAGATCGCGTCGAAGCCTTCGAGATAGGGGGCAGGATCTTCGCGCTCGAAAATCTCGGCATCGATCCATTCGGCTTTGACCTTGACGCGGTTGGCGATGCCGCCATGCGTCAGCGCCTCGGCGATGGATTTATAGGCATCTTCAAGCTGGGTATATTTGCCCACGATCGCCACGCGCACTTCGCCCTCGGGGTTGGCGATGCGGTCGGCCACATCTTCCCAAGCCGACAGGTCGGGCTTGGGGGTTGGGCTGATCTGGAAGGCGTCCAGCACCGCCTGATCCATTCCCTCGCGGTGATAGGCCAAGGGGGCTTCGTAGATCGAGGCCAGATCCTGCGCGGCGATCACGGAGTCGGGGCGCACATTGCAAAACAGCGCCAGCTTTTCGCGTTCCTTGGCGGGGATCGGCCCCTCGGAGCGGCACACAAGGATGTCGGGCGCGATGCCGATCGAGCGGAGTTCCTTGACCGAGTGCTGCGTTGGCTTTGTCTTGAGCTCACCGCTGGCCTTGACGAAGGGCAAAAGCGTCAGATGCATGAAAATGCATTGTCCACGCGGCTTTTCTTGGCTGAATTGGCGGATCGCCTCGAAAAAGGGCAAGCCTTCGATATCGCCGACGGTGCCGCCGATCTCGCAGAGCATGAAGTCGACCTCATCCTCGCCGATGCGGATGAAGTCTTTGATTTCATTGGTGACATGGGGGATGACTTGGATGGTTTTGCCCAAGTAGTCGCCGCGGCGCTCTTTTTCCAAGACGCTGGAATAGATCCGACCCGATGAAACCGAATCCGTCATCCGCGCGGCCACACCTGTGAAGCGCTCGTAATGGCCCAAGTCGAGGTCAGTTTCCGCCCCATCGTCGGTGACGAAAACCTCGCCATGCTCAAAGGGCGACATCGTGCCGGGGTCGACGTTCAAATAGGGGTCGAGCTTGCGCAGCCGCACGGTAAAGCCGCGGGCCTGCAACAGCGCGCCCAACGCCGCCGATGCCAACCCCTTGCCAAGCGAGGAGACCACACCGCCGGTGATGAAAATGAATCGCGCCATGTCAGCAAACCTTCCCGTGCCGGAGCGCGCCGCATCATCAGCGGTCTGCCCTTATCCCTGTATCACGGGGTTTGATGTTACGCGGATTCGGCACTTCCCCGCAAGGGATGCGACACATGATATTGGGTCATTCGCAAGAATGACCCTAAATATACGAAAATTCGCCGATCAATCCGCGCGTGGCGGCAAAAGTGGCGCGTCGCCCGAGATCGGTGGCAGCAAATCGGACGCAGGCGGAAGCGCAGGGCTGTCGCCCGCTTCGGTGGCAGGGCCACCGCCGATGCGGTCAAGCACCGAAGACCCGGCCGAATTCTGCGCCGCGATGATCGTCAAGGTGATCGAGGTCGCCAAGAACGCAATGGCAAAAGCCCACGTCAGCTTGCCCAATGCAGTGGCTGCTTGCCGACCGCTCATCACACCGCCGCCGCCACCGCCAAGGCCAAGCCCGCCCCCTTCGGAACGCTGCAAAAGCACAACGCCGATGAGACAGATCGCAAGGATCAGATGGACGACGAGAATGATGTTTTCCATTGGCGGTGTCCTTCACGAGGCCTGGCTCGGATTTCGGCTTACTTATGAGATGCGGCATGCCGCCGCAAGCCCAAGTCGGTCAACCATAACGCGAGTTGTCCCTGTATTTGAAACTTTTTTATTTCCAATGCGAATGATCGCGGTGCTGTACACGGATGTATGCCGCATTGCGCCGCGGCACAGCCGATCTTGCATGATGCGGCGGCGTGTCGCGCGAATTGGCGAAATTTGCCCGATTCGCGTGATCTTCCGCTTCCAACCCGCCCATCGGCCCGTTATAGCCCGCCCGGGTCGCAACCGGAGGATCTGCCATGGCTAATGTCGTTGTTGTCGGGGCCCAGTGGGGCGATGAAGGCAAAGGCAAGATCGTCGATTGGTTGTCGGAACGTGCCGATGTGATCGCGCGTTTCCAAGGTGGCCATAATGCGGGCCACACGCTGGTCATCGACGGGAAGGTCTACAAGCTGAACGCGCTGCCCTCGGGTGTGGTACGTGGTGGCAAGCTCAGCATCATCGGCAATGGCGTCGTGCTGGACCCGTGGCATTTGGTGGGTGAGATCGCCTCGATCCGCCAGCAAGGCGTGGATATCACGCCCGAGACGCTGATGATCGCGGAAAATACGCCGCTGATCCTGCCCATTCATGGTGAGCTTGACCGCGCCCGCGAGGAAGCGGCAAGTGCCGGCACCAAGATCGGCACAACCGGGCGCGGCATCGGCCCCGCCTATGAGGATAAGGTGGGCCGCCGCTCGGTGCGGGTGGCCGATCTGGCCGATGACGCGACGCTGGTGGCGAGCGTTGACCGCGCGCTGCAACATCACAACCCGCTGCGCCGAGGCCTTGGTATTGCCGAGGTCGACCGCGATGCGCTTTTGGCCGGCTTGCGCGCCATCGCGCCCGAGATCCTGCCTTATGCCGCCCCGGTCTGGAAGGTGTTGAACGACAAGCGCAAAGCGGGCAAGCGCATCTTGTTCGAAGGGGCGCAGGGCGCGCTTCTCGATATCGATTTCGGCACTTATCCTTTTGTGACCTCGTCCAATGTGATCGCGGGTCAGGCGGCGACGGGTGTGGGGATCGGGCCGACGGCCATCGATTATGTTCTGGGGATCGTGAAAGCCTACACCACCCGCGTGGGCGAGGGGCCGTTTCCGACCGAATTGCTTGACGGCGATGGCCAGCGGCTGGGCGAGCGGGGGCGCGAGTTCGGCACCGTGACAGGCCGCAAGCGGCGCTGCGGCTGGTTTGACGCCTGCCTCGTGCGCCAGACCTGCGCCACCTCGGGCGTCAAGGGGATCGCGCTGACCAAGCTTGATGTGCTCGACGGGTTCGAGACGCTGAAAATCTGTGTCGCTTACGATCTGGATGGCCAGCGGCTTGATTACCTGCCCACCGCCGCCGATCAACAGGCGCGCTGCACGCCGATCTATGAAGAGATGCCGGGTTGGGCCGCCTCGACCGAAGGGGCGCGCAGTTGGGCCGACCTGCCCGGAGAGGCGGTAAAATACGTGCGCCGCATCGAAGAGTTGATCGAATGCCCGGTGGCGCTACTGTCCACCTCACCTGAAAGGGACGACACGATCCTCGTGACCGATCCCTTCGCAGATTGATCCGGACGAGGGCCCATGGCGTTGACATACAAGACACGGCGGCGGTTGTCGCTTTTGATCCTTTTGGTGGGCATGCCCGCCTATATCGCGGTGGCGTGGTGGGTGATGAGCCTGTTTGAGCGGCCCGGTATCTGGTTGGAATTCGCGATCTATATCGTGCTGGGCATCTTGTGGGTCTTGCCATTCAAGGCGGTGTTCAAGGGCGTCGGTCAGGCTGATCCCGACGCACCGCGCGACGATCACTGAGGCGGCGTCATCAATGAAAAAGGCCCCGTGGTGTCATAGCCCGGGGCCTTTTTCTTTTTGTGGCAGTGACTTATTGGTCGAGCGCTGTCTGCGACAGGCGGAAGGCGCCCCGCGCGACACGCTCGATCCGGCCATGGCGCATCATGTCACCGAAGCTGTGCAACATCTCTTCGGGGCTGATGGACTGGTCGGTCGCATCGGCGATCATGCGGAAAAGCTGCGTGCGGTCGAAGGTACCCGTGCCAAAGACGCTTTGGGCATAACCTGCGGCCAGTTCGATCACCTCATCGATCTCGACCGCATCGCTTTGGTCGAGGATCTGCGCGAAATGCTCGGCATGTGACGCGTCAAGCATCGCATGCACCGGGGCAGGGGCAGGGGCAGGCTGTGCCTGTGCTGGGTCCGGACCAGGTACCGCAACCGCCGTAGTAGCGGCGGAGGCGAGCTCGGCGTCGGCATCGGTACGGCGGAGGTTCATGATCACGCCTGCGCGCTGCGCCAATTGGGCAAGGCTGTTGGCGATGTTGCGCGGTGCTGCCACGGCTTGGGGTGCGGCCTCGGTCAGGCGCAGCGGGGCTGCGGCCGTGGCCGCGGCTTGCTGCATGCCGGGTGCCATGACGCGACGCGGGCGGATCGGTTCGCCACCGGCAAGCTGTGCGGCATCGTCGATGCGCTGCTCGGAGACCAAGATCAGCGGCGTGGGCCGCGCGGCATCGGCGCGGCGGGTCACATCGACACGCACACGGCGGGGACGCATGACTTGGGCCAAATCCTCGCGATATTCGGCGGCATCATCCGCGTCCTCATCGGCAGCGGGGGCCAGTTCACGCTCGGCGCTGCGAGCGGCAACCGCGGCCTTGAGATGCGCGATATTGGCCCCGCGGCGGGTCGTATCGGCATTGCTCATCCGGCTTTCAGTGGCCGCAAAAAGACGGTCAGCGGCCTCAAGATCACCCATCTCCTGCGGCGTCTCGGGCGGTTGCGCCGGGGCGGTTTCGGCCTGTGCTTGGGGTGGTGTCACCGGTTCGGCCGGTTGTGCGATCTGCGCGGCAGGGGCGCTGGGCTGTGGGGCAGGGGCGGTGTCACGCGCGGTTGCCGCGGTGATGGCAGCCGTGATGGCGTCATCATCATCGGTGGGCGCGTTATCATCGTCGAACCCGTCATCGTAATCGTCCAACACCTCGGCCATTTGCGGCATGGGTTGCTGTGCGGCGACAGGCGCAGGGGCCAGATCTTGCGCAATCGCAGCAAGCGCCATCGTGTCGGCGTCATCATCGGCGGCCAGATCTTGCGCCTCGGCCTCAGGCTGTTGCGCGAATTCGGCGTCGAAACCCATCTCCGCCTCCGCGTCATATTCCTCTTCGGTCGACGCGCGGCGGATACGGGCAATGCGTTCGGCAACCGAGGCACCATCCATCGGTGCAGCATCACCAAACAACGATGCAGCATCCAGCGTGGTATCATCTTGGCCGACGTCAGCGAAGAATGCGGTGTCATCCTCGGCTGTCGGTGCCGGCGCGGACGGGGCTTCGGGGGTGGGCTGTGTCAGCTCTGCCTGCGGTGCATCGGCCAATGCTGCTGCAACAGCGGCCAGTGTGTCGGCACCATCGGTGGCCAGATCCGTAACCTGTGCCGGGGCGGTGACGCGCACGGGCGCTTCATCGGTGATGACGGCGTCAGCAGGTGCCGCTTCGGCGAGGTCGGCCATTTGCGCCAGCAGCGCGGCGTCGTCCAATGCGTCATCTGCCATGGCGATGTCATCGGCTGCGGGGAGGTCAGGCGATGTCGCCATCGCCTCGTCCGTCATCGCGGGGGCGGGTTCATCGACCAGAGTTTCCACAGTGGCGGTGTCTTGCGGCGCCGCTCCTGCGTCACCTGTGCTGTCATCTTCGAGCGCGAGGTCAGGCGTTGTCTCAGGTGCAACCTCAACTTCGGGCATGGCTTCGACAGCGGACATGATCTCAGCCTCAGCCTCAGCCTCAGCCTCAGCTTCAGCCGCCATCTCAACGTCTGCTTCCGCCACAGCTTCGGCTGCAACTTCGGGTGTCGCGTCCTGAAGCTCGGCGGGATCTACTGCCTGTCCCTCGGCGTCTGGCTCTGGCGTGATGGTGTCATCGGCCAGGTCGGCATCCGCGATCTCGGGTTGGGCAGGTGTCTGTGCCTTGGCAGGGGGCGCGACGGTGTCGGCCGTATCCAGCGGTTCGGGCTGTGCGCGCAGCAACAGGCCCGATTCCATGATCCGCGCCTCGACCCGGCGTTGGATCGCGGCCTCGGTGATGCGGTGCAGCATCTCGGTGTCGGGTGTCGGCGGCTCGGCGCCGAAATAGCGGTCTTCAGCGGCCAGATCGCGGAAATATTCTGCGATCGCCTTCATTGCCTCGAATGGTTTATCAAAGCCCTCGAGGGTACAGGAGAAAGTGCCATAAGACACCGTCAGGATCTTGTTTGCGTCACTCATGGATCTCGTACTCTGCTCGACCGGGCTACGCCGGTATTTTTACTGATTGCGTTAAACGTGCCAAAATGATTCCCCACAAACGCGACCTCAATTGGGCATTTCAAAGGAGATTATCCCGAATATGGGCAATAATGTGCCGATCCATGCACCGCTGTTTCGGGCTGAACAGGGTGTGACGCTGTTGGGCGGCGGGGCTGTCGCGCACGCTGATCTGGCGCTGGCGCTGGCCCTTGCCCCTGATTTGGTCGCAGCCGATGGCGGTGCGGCGCATGGGGTTGCGGCAGGCCATATGCCCTTGGCGGTCTATGGCGATATGGACAGCCTGAGGCCCGAGATCCGCGCAGCCATCCCGCCCGAGCGCATCCATGCCTTGGCCGAGCAAGACAGCACCGATTTCGACAAGGCACTGCGCCATATTCATGCGCCGATGGTGATTGCGCTTGGTTTTACCGGCGACCGGATCGATCACGAATTGGCGGTTTATCACGGGCTTGCCGCGCGCCCCGACATGCGCTGCATCGTTTTGGGGGCGCATGATCTGGTGGTGCATGCCCCGCCGCGTTTGATGCTTGATCTGCCCGCCCAAACACGGTTGTCGCTGTTTCCCTTGACCGATGTGACCGGGCAAAGCACGGGCTTAGTCTGGCCCATTGACGGGGTCGGTTTTCACCCTGCACGCCGCATCGGCACCTCGAATATGACCAAGGCTGGAGTGGTGGAGCTATGTTTTGATGGGCCGGGCATGCTGTTGATCGTGTCGCGTGACCATCTTGCGGCAGTGGCACAGGCAATGCGCGCGGCATCAGTTTGGTCTCGCACCACGGGCGCGCCTTGGGTATGAACAACCCATGACCATGCCTACAGGAGTGACGTAGCCCCATGACCGCCGAGCTTTCGCCTATCGACAAGGCCAAATATGTGGCCGCGCGCCGTGCCGTGGAATTCGTGGAAGACGGGATGCGGGTGGGTCTTGGGACCGGCTCGACCGCGGCCTGGATGGTACGCTGCTTGGGCGAATTGGTGCGCGAAGACGGGATGAAGATCACTGGCGTGGCGACATCGGCGCGCACAGCCCAGCTTGCCGCCGAAGTGGGTGTGCCGATCAAGACCCTCGACGAGGTGCGCTGGCTTGATCTGACCATCGACGGGGCCGATGAATATGACGCCAACCTCAACCTGATCAAAGGTGGTGGCGGCGCGCTGTTGCAAGAAAAGATCGTGGCCACCGCGTCGGACCAGATGATCGTGATCGCCGACCCCACCAAGCAGGTCGACGCATTGGGCGCTTTTCCACTTCCTGTGGAGGTGATCCCCTTCGGCTGGCAAACGACCAAGGCGCTGATCGAAGAGATGCTGTCCAATGTCGATGTCTTGGGCCGTGCGGCAAGCCTCCGGTTGAACGGCGGCACGCCCTTCAAGACCGACGAGGGCAACTTCATCCTCGATCTGCATCTGCGCCGGATCGCCAACCCGACCCAGCTGAGCCTTGTGCTCAACCAGATCCCGGGCGTGGTGGAAAACGGGCTGTTTCTTGATATCTGCGATGTGATCGTGATCGGCAAACCCGATGGCACGGTCGAGGTGCGCGATATCAACAACGGCACTGTCGAGCATGAGCGCATCGATATCGCCGATACCGAGAACCTTTTCGTCGACAAAGCGGAATAGTCGGAACCGGCGGGCTTGCGGCTGGTCGCATAGGCGGCGGCCGGCAGGGCCATTTTCACACGGAATATGCGGCGCGTCGCGCCCAAAAGGTGGCAAGGCAAGATGACCGAGTTTGACTATGATCTTTTCGTCATCGGTGGCGGCTCGGGCGGGGTGCGCGCCGCGCGGGTGGCGGCCGCGACAGGGGCGCGGGTCGGTCTGGCCGAAGACAGCCGGATGGGCGGCACCTGTGTCATCCGGGGCTGCGTGCCGAAAAAGCTGATGGTTTTCGCCAGCACCTATCGCGAGACCTTTGATGACGCGCGCGCCTATGGCTGGGATCTGACCGAAGGCGCGTTTGATTGGCCGCGGTTTTCGGGGCAGTTGGATGCCGAATTGGACCGCCTGGAAGGTGTCTATCGCAAGCTTTTGAATGGCTCGGGCGTTGAGATCTTCGATCTGCGCGCGCGGCTTGCCGATCCCCATACCGTCGCGCTAGCCGATGGGCGCAAGATGACCGCCAAGCATATCTTGATCGCGACGGGTGGCCGCCCGGTGCGCCCCGATATGCCCAATGCGCATTTGGGAATGGTGTCGGACGATATTTTCCAAATGAAACAGCTGCCGCGCTCCATCTTGATCGTGGGGGGTGGCTATATCGCGTGCGAATTCGCGGGCATCCTCAACGGTTTGGGCGTGGCCGTGACGCAGTTTTATCGCGGCGCGCAGATCTTGCGCGGTTTCGATGACGAGGCGCGCGGCCTGATCGCCGAGATGATGGGCGAAAAAGGTGTCGATCTGCACCTTGGCACCGATATCGTCGAGATGAACCCAGCGGCCGATGGGGCGATCCGGGTTCTGGGGTCGAACGGATCGGACAAGATCTATGACGCGGTGCTTTTCGCTACGGGCCGCACGCCCAATACACGCGATCTGGGGCTTGATGATCTGGGCGTGGTGATGGGCCGACAAGGCGAGATCGTGGTTGATGCCTATTCTCAGACCAATATCCCCTCCGTCTATGCCATCGGCGATGTGACCAACCGCGTGACGCTGACACCTGTCGCGATCCGCGAGGCGATGGGGTTTGTCGAAACCGTGTTCAAGGGCAATCCCACGCCGGTCGATCACACGCTGATCCCTTCGGCGGTGTTCACCCAGCCCGAGTTCGGCACCGTCGGCCTGTCCGAAGAGGCCGGGCGCGCCCAAGAACCTGTTGAGATTTACGCTACATCCTTCCCCCCGATGCAGACGGCCTTTGCCGGCCGCGCGGACCGGGTGATGATGAAACTGGTGGTCAGCCAAGCGACACGCAAGGTTTTGGGCTGTCATATCGTCGCGCCACAGGCAGGCGAAATGATCCAACTTGCGGGCATCGCGATCAAGATGGGCGCTACAAAAGAAGACTTTGACCGCACCGTTGCGGTGCATCCGACCATGTCCGAAGAACTGGTCACCATGAAAACGCCGGTGCGCATGGCTTGATATTGGGGCAAAAACGCCCAGCTTTGCGTGTAAGTCGGGGCGAGAGCCCCCATATGCATATTTGACGACGACCTGATTTGTGAGGGGAACAACAATCGATGGCTGGCAATAGTGGCGGACCCTGGGGCGGTGGTGGCTCCGGTGGCGGTGACAATCGCGGCGGGAATGGATCGAATGGGCGTCCGCCGCGTGGCGGCGATCAGCAGATCCCCGAACTCGACGAGATCGTGCGCAAGGGGCAAGAACAGCTGCGCGTCTTGATGGGCGGGCGCGGTGGTCGCGGCGGTAGTGGTGGCACGGGCGGCGGCGATTTGCCGGTCAGCCCGCGCACGATCTGGGCCTTGGGCCTTGTCGCTGTGATCGGGCTTTGGCTTTACAACTCGGTCTATACCGTGCGCCCGGAAGAACAGTCTGTTGAATTGTTCTTGGGTGAGTTTTCCTCCATCGGCTCGCCCGGTTTGAATTTCGCGCCTTGGCCGGTCGTCACAGCCGAAGTGGTCAATGTCACCTCCGAGCGGACCGAGAATGTTGGTGATATCGTCGCCAACCGTGTCGGCGGATCGAGCGGGCTGATGCTGACCACGGATGCCAATATCGTCGATATCGATTTTCAGGTCGTCTGGAACATCAATGATCCGGCGAAATTCCTGTTCAACCTGCGTGATGGCGCCGCCACCGTGCGCGCCGTGGCCGAATCGACCATGCGCGAGATCATCGCGCGCACCGAGCTGGCCCCGATCCTCAACCGTGATCGTGGCCTGATCGCCGATGGCGCGCGCGAGGGCATCCAATCGACGCTGGATGGCTATGATGCGGGCATCACCGTTGTCCGTGTGAACCTTGATCGGGCCGATCCGCCCGCCGAGGTGATTGACGCTTTCCGCGAAGTGCAAGCCGCCGAGCAGGAGCGTGATCGTCTGGAACGCCAAGCCGATGCCTATGCCAACCGGGTTCTCGCAGGCGCGCGCGGTGAAGCCGCGCAAGTTCTCGAACAGGCCGAAGCCTATCGCGCGCAGGTCGTCAACGAGGCCGAGGGTGAAGCGAGCCGCTTCCTCGCCGTTCTCGACGAGTATCGCGGCGCCCCCGATGTGACCCGTCGCCGTCTTTACCTTGAGACAATGGAGCGGGTTCTGGGCGATGTGGATCTGGTGATCCTCGACGCGCAAGGCGGTGCAGGCGGGCAAGGCGTCGTGCCTTATCTGCCGCTCAATGATCTGCGCCGCAGTACCACCGGAACCGCAACCATCACCGGGAGTAGCAACTGATGCGCCGTTTGACATATCTCATTCCCGCCGCGGTCTTGGTGATCTCGGTGGCTCTCAGCGCGATCTTCGTGGTCGATGAGCGTGAAAAGGCGCTGGTCCTGCAATTCGGCCAAATCCGTCAGGTGGTCGAAGAGCCGGGTTTGAACTTCAAAATCCCCTTTATCCAAGATGTGGTCTATTACGACGCGCGGATCTTGGCGCTTGATACCGATACGATCGAGGTCACACCTTCCGATGATCGTCGCCTCGTGGTCGATGCTTTTGCGCGTTACCGGATCGCCGATGTCGTGCGGTTCCGCCAAGCAGTGGGCGTTGGTGGCCTGCGCGCGGCCGAAGATCGTCTGTCCTCGATCCTGAACGCGCAGATCCGCGAAACGCTGGGTGCCGATCAGGTGACGTCGGACACGATCTTGTCGCCGGGTCGGGCCATGTTGGCCGAGCGGATTCGCGACGGCGCGCGCACCAGCGCGCTGGCCCTTGGCATCGACATTCTCGATGTGCGGCTCAAGCAGACGAACCTGCCGGTTCAAAACCTTGAGGCGACCTATGCAAGGATGCGCGCCGAGCGTGAACGCGAAGCCGCCGATGAGATCGCGCGCGGTGAAGAAGCCGCGCAGCGCGTGCGCGCCCAAGCGGATCGGACCGTGGTCGAGCTTGTCTCGGACGCACGCCGCGAAGCCGATATCGCGCGCGGTGAAGCCGATGCACAGCGTAACAGCGTCTTTGCCGCCGCCTTTGGGCAAGATCCCGATTTCTTCGAATTCTACCGCTCGATGACCGCCTATGAGCGGGCCTTGATGGGGCAGAATTCGACCATGGTGATCTCGCCCGACAGTGAATTCTTCGAGTTTCTCGGGAATTCCGGCGCGGCTGTGCCTGCACCCTTCCAGTAAGGGACGCTGTCGATGGGCCTGATGCTTTTGCTGGGGCTCGGCATGGTGCTTGTGATCGAGGGGCTGGTGTTCGCACTGGCCCCTTCGCGTTTGGATGAGTTGCTGCGGCTGATGAACCAGATCCCGGTCGAGACGCGCCGCCTGATCGGTTTAGCGGCGATGACGCTGGGGGCGGTGTTGATTTCTTGGGCGGTCAGCTTGGGGCTTTAACGGCGATGGATGACCCTTTGCACCGCAAAATCAAGGTGCCGCGTCACGACGATGTGACAGGGAGATACGCGCAATCTGGGCCGATGGGATTGATCCCAGAGAATTAGGCCCAAATATGTGCAGTGGGTGCGCAGCCCTTGCGCCCCTTATGGCTTGGACAGGAGGAAAACGTGACGATCTTGCAAGCCCGAATGCTCACACCGCGCCGCGACAACGCGGTCATGGCTCGAACCCAAACAGGCCCCGCGCGCCAGCGCTTGGCGCTCGCTGCATTGGTCAGCGTGGTCTTGGTGATGACGATGCTGATCGCCATCACACCCGCGCGCGCGCAATCCGCGCCCCCCGCGACCTTCGCCGATCTTGTCGATCAGGTGGGCGATGCGGTGGTCAACATCACCACCTCATCCATCGTGGCCAGCCGCCAAGGCCCCGGGCCGGTGGTTCCCGAAGGTTCTCCCTTGGAGGATTTCTTCAACGATTTCCTTGACCGGCAAAGCCCCGAGCGCGGGCCGCGCCGCAGCCAAGCGCTGGGCTCGGGCTTCGTGATCTCGGAGGATGGCTATATCGTGACGAATAATCACGTCATCGAAGGCGCCGATGAGATCACCATCGAGTTTCGCGCGGGCTTCACCCTCGAGGCGGAATTGGTCGGCACCGACCCGAACACCGATATCGCCGTGCTCAAGGTCACGGCCGATGCGCCGCTGCCTTTCGTCGATTTCGGCGATAGCACCGCGATGCGGGTCGGTGACTGGGTCATGGCGATGGGCAACCCCTTGGGACAGGGCTTTTCGGTGTCGGTGGGCATCGTCTCGGCCGCCGGGCGCGCGTTGTCGGGCAGCTATGACGACTACATCCAGACCGACGCCGCGATCAACCGCGGCAATTCCGGCGGCCCGCTGTTCAACATGGCAGGCGAGGTCATCGGCGTGAACACCGCGATCTTGTCGCCCACGGGTGGCTCGATCGGGATCGGCTTTGCCATGTCTTCGGCCGTGGTGACCAATGTGGTCGCACAGCTGCGCGAATTCGGCGAGACACGGCGCGGCTGGCTTGGTGTGCGTATCCAAGATGTCACCCCGGAACTGGCCGATGGGCTGGGCTTGGCCGAGGCGCGCGGCGCTTTGGTCACCGATGTTCCCGAAGGCCCCGCCCGCGATGGTGGGATGGAAGTGGGTGATGTGATCCTCACCTTCGACGGAGAGCCGATCGGCGACACGCGCGAATTGGTGCGTATCGTGGGCGAGCGCGCCGAAGGCCAAACCGTGCCGGTCGAAGTGGTGCGCGAAGGCGCGGCCGAGATCCTTGCCGTCACCCTTGGTCGTCGTGAAACCGCCGAAGGCGTTGCTGCCGCGACCCCCGATGCGCAGGTCACGCCGCCTGCACCCACCCAAGTTCTGGGCATGACGCTTGCGCCGCTGACCGACGAGCTGCGTAGCCAGCTTGGCCTTGCGCCGGGTGCGGCGGGGCTGGTGATCGAAGCGGTCGATCCCGCCTCGGATGCGGCTACCAAGGGCTTGGCGGCCGGCGATGTGATCACCGAGGTGGCCCAGCAACCCGTCAGCGATGTGGCGAGTTTTCAAGCCAGCGTGCAGACAGCGACGGAGAATGGTCAGAAATCGGTGCTGCTGTTGATCCGGCGTGCGGGTAACCCCCGCTTTGTCGCGCTAAGCCTTGCCGACTGACAAGGGCGCGCTTGCCCATCCAAACCCCCGGGCCTTGGTCCGGGGTTTTTTTTGTGGCCCGCAAGCGCCGGCGCATTTAGCCGGTTTCGCCACCCGCAGCCAGCGCGGGGTCCCATAGCGCCAAGCCAAGCTGTTGGGCCGCGGCCAGTGACAAGATCTCACTATCCAGGCCTTGTGGTGCTTGAAACGCGCGGATCGCGCGCGATGTGCGGCGGTTCATCTCGCCCGTGATAGGCCCGCCATAATGCCCGCGCGCGCTGAGCGCGCGTTGCAGCGAGGCGATGAAATCGCGATCACCCGCTTCCAAGGCGCAAGGCACTTCGAACCATAATTCGCGCCGCTCGGTCACGATACGCTGATGGGTTTCGGTCACGAAGATTGCGGGTTCGCGCAGGCTGCCATCGGTATCGATCTGCGGTGGTTGAAGCATCACCTGTTCGGTCACGGTCTCGATCACCGCCGGGGTGGATTTGCGGCCATAACAGGCCAGCGGGTCGGCATCGGGTGGCCCTGCACCGCGCAAGACCTCGACCGCCCCTTCGCCCGCGATCAGCGGATTGGCAAAAGCATCGCGATCGGCCGCGGGCATGCAGGCGGCAAGGGCCAGAAGCCCGGGGCAAAGAATGGTCAGGCGCATGTGGTCTGCTGCTCGCTGCGCGGTTTTTATCTTGGCGCCAAAGATAACCTGTTTGTGGCGATCGTGAAAGCATTGGCTTTCTCAGGGTTGATCGGCGGCGCGTGCGGGTTCATGCAGCCGCACCAATTCATCAAGCAGTGCCGAGATATCCTCGACCTCATCGGCCACCACATGGGTGACACCAGATTGGCGCTGCAACCGGCCGGTCACCCGCAAAAGCCGCCCCGCGATCACCGCGCGGCGAAACCGCTGGTAGATCTTTTGCCAGACGATCACATTGCATACCCCGAACTCATCCTCGAGCGTGATGAAGATCACGCCTTTGGCCGTGCCGGGACGTTGGCGCACCAGCACAAGACCCGCCACCGCCACCCGCGCCCCTTCGGGCGGCAGGTGCAGCATGTGATGGGGCAGGCACACGGGCGGGCGTGGCCAAGTGGGGGGATGAATTTGTGGCTCCATGAGAACAAAGATAGAACATTTATCTGTGACCACAAGCCCGGCAATTCGGGCTGGAAAGCAGCCCAAGGGCATATTACCTAAGGCCCAACCCGATC
Organism: Pseudomonadota bacterium; assembly: GCA_027592105.1. GTDB lineage: Bacteria > Pseudomonadota > Alphaproteobacteria > Rhodobacterales > Rhodobacteraceae > Roseicyclus. The sequence continues at coordinate 24,557 of JAQCLA010000003.1, forward strand.
CGGCGCACGGACCAAGGCACAAGAAAGGCAACAGATGGCGAAGATTACCTATATCGAGCATAACGGCACCGAACATGTCGTGGAGGTTCCCACCGGCCTGACCGTGATGGAGGGTGCGCGCGACAATAATATTCCGGGCATCGAGGCCGATTGCGGCGGTGCCTGCGCCTGTTCGACTTGCCATGTCTATGTCGACCCCGCTTGGGTCGCCAAGCTGCCCGCCATCGACCCGATGGAGGAGGATATGCTCGAATTCGCCTATCAGCCCGACACCGCGCGCTCGCGCCTGACCTGCCAGCTCAAGGTCACCGATGCGCTGGATGGTCTGGTCGTGCATATGCCCGAAAAACAGATCTAGGCTTTGGGCGGGGTGCAGGCCCCGCCGTCATATTTCCATCAATACCGATGCAGCGCTTGCTTGCCTGCGCCCCGCCGGGGTTGACTTCACCGGCGTGGCGCTGTGTATCGGCGCGACGCCCGAGACAGCCCAACTTACCCCAAGGGGACCGCCAAGATGCACGCTTTTCGCAGCCATACCTGCGCCGCCCTGACCGCCGCCGAAGTGGGTCAGACAGTTCGCCTGTCGGGGTGGGTGCACCGCCGTCGCGATCACGGCGGGGTGATCTTCATCGACCTGCGCGACCATTACGGCATCACGCAGGTGCTTTGCGATCCCGATAGCCCGGTGTTTGCCGAGGTCGAAAAGCTGCGCGCGGAATATTGCATCCGCATCGACGGGGTCGTGAAGGCGCGCGATGCCGCGCTGGTGAACACCAAGATCCCCACAGGCGAGATCGAAGTGTTTATCCGCGATGTCACGGTCTTGGGTGGCGTGACCGGCGATCTGCCGTTGCAGGTGTTCGGCGATCAGGAATACCCCGAGGAAACGCGGCTGAAATACCGCTATCTCGACCTGCGTCGCGAGGCGATGCAGAGCAACATGAAGCTGCGCTCGGATGTGGTGGCGTCTTTGCGGCGGCGGATGTGGGATCTGGGGTTCCGCGAATACCAGACACCGATCATCACCGCCTCTTCGCCCGAGGGAGCGCGCGATTTTCTGGTCCCTTCGCGCCTGCACCCCGGCAAATTCTACGCCCTGCCGCAAGCGCCGCAGCAGTTCAAACAGCTGTTGATGGTTTCGGGCTTTGACCGCTATTTCCAGATCGCGCCTTGTTTCCGCGACGAAGATCCGCGCGCCGACCGCTCGCCCACGGATTTCTACCAGCTCGACCTCGAGATGTCCTTTGTCGAGCAAGAGGATGTGTTCCAGACCGTCGAGCCGGTGTTGACGGGTCTGTTCACCGAATTTGGGCAGGGCCGCCGCGTCGATCAGGATTGGCCGCGCATTTCCTATGCGGATGCGGCGCTGAAATACGGCACCGACAAGCCCGATCTGCGCAACCCCATCGAGATGCAGGTGGTCTCTGATCATTTCGCAGGTTCGGGTTTCGCGATTTTCGCGCGTATCCTGGAGCAAGAGGGCACGCAGGTGCGCGCCATCCCCGCGCCCGCGGGCGGGAGCCGCAAATTCTGCGACCGGATGAATTCTTGGGCGCAGGGGCAAGGGCTGCCCGGCATGGGCTATATCTTCTGGCGCGACGCCGAGGATGGCAGCCTTGAGGCCGCGGGCCCCTTGGCCAAGAACATCGGCCCCGAGCGGACCGAGGCGATCCGCCAGCAGCTTGGCCTCAAGGCGGGCGATGCGGCCTTCTTCCTCGCCGGAAAACCGGCTGAGTTCGAAGCCATCGCAGGCCGTGCGCGCACCGCCATCGGGGAAGAGCTTGGCCTGATCGACCAATCCCGCTTTGCCTTCGCATGGATCGTCGATTTCCCGATGTATGAGCGCGACGAGGCGACGGGCAAGATCGACTTTTCGCACAACCCCTTTTCCATGCCGCAAGGCGGGATGGAGGCCTTTTCCGGCGATCCGCTGAAGGTGCTGGGCTATCAATATGATCTGGCCTGCAACGGCTACGAGGTCATTTCGGGGGCGATCCGCAACCACACGCCCGAGATCATGTTCAAGGCGTTTGAGCTGGCGGGCTATGGGCAAGACGAGGTGCGCAAGCGGTTCGGCGGCATGGTCAACGCCTTCCAATACGGCGCGCCGCCCCATGGTGGCTGTGCGGCGGGGATCGACCGGCTTGTGATGATCTTGGCCGGCACCTCGAATATTCGCGAGGTGATCTTGTTCCCGATGAACCAGCGCGCCGAGGATCTGATGATGGGCGCCCCCTCCGAGCCGCTCAGCGATCAGCTGATGGAGTTGGGGCTGCGCGTGATCCCGCGGGACTGAAGCGCGCGCTACATCATCACGGCCATCGCTTGCACCCGCTGCGAAAGAAAGGCGCTGAGCGCGCGCCGCTCAGCTGTCGCCAGATGTTCGCCGATACGGGTGGCTTGCCCCTCCAGCGCCGTGTCGCGCGCACTGCGGGCGACACCCAGCAAGAACCGCCTGAGATAGCCTAGCGGCGGCTCATCCAGCGCCAAAAGGGCGATGGCATGGGTCAGATCCTCGCGAAAGGCGATCAGATCGGGTTCGATCGTGCCATCATCTACCGGGCGTGGCATGCGGGCGCAGATTTCGGCCGGCAGATGCGACATGATCGCGTTTTGGAACTGCGCCAAGGATTCAATGGGTTTGGCCAAGAACCCATCGCCACCTGCCTTCATCACCGCCGCCTGTGCCATCGCACGATCGGCACCCGATGTGCCGAGCAAGACCGTCACACGCGGGCGCATCGCATCCATGCGCGTGATCAGGTCAAGCCCCGACCCATCGGGCAGGCCCAGATCGACGATGGCGATGGTCGGCCTGTAGACATGCAAATGCCGCTCGGCCGAACCGATGCAATCGGCCCGCCTGATCCGCGCGCCTGAGCGCAGGCACATCAGCCTCACCGCCTCCGAGGCGTAGCGGCTATCTTCGACCACAAGCACGGTCAGCCCCAGAAAAGGCCGATCCGCCGTCGGCCTTGGCCGGTATTCAATCTCGATCAACGCGTCATTCATGCGACATACCCCACAAAACACCCGACTCGAACCTGTGCCCAGTAGAGCGGCACAAGGTTGATGAAGCCTTAACACCCTGCGGCGTCAGACCGCTTGGCGGTGCGTCGCGCGGCGGGGCATATCAGGAGCCACCACGTACCGGAGGATCGCTATGATCGGACGCCTGAACCATGTCGCTATTGCCGTGCCCGATCTTGACGCGGCAGCGGCGCAGTATCGCGACACGCTGGGCGCCGAAGTTGGGCCGCCGCAAGATGAACCAGACCACGGCGTGACCGTGATCTTCATCACCTTGCCCAATACCAAGATCGAACTTCTGTATCCTTTGGGCGATGCCTCGCCCATCAAGGGGTTTTTGGAAAAGAACCCCGCAGGCGGCATTCACCATATCTGTTACGAGGTCGATGATATCTTGGCCGCGCGCGATCGCCTGCTTGCGGCGGGCGCGCGTGTGCTTGGTACGGGCGAGCCCAAGATCGGCGCGCATGGCAAGCCTGTCTTGTTCCTGCACCCCAAGGATTTCACCGGCACCCTTGTCGAATTGGAGCAAGTCTGATGGGCGTTGTCACTGGCCTCGTGCTTTATGCGATCATCTGGTTCATGACGCTGTTCATCGTGCTGCAGGTGGGCGTGACCAGCCAAACGGACGCGGGCGAGCGCGTTACCGGCACCCATGGCTCGGCCCCCGTCGATGCGCAGATCAAGCGTCGCTTCTTGATCACATCCGCCGTGGCGGCGGTGATCTGGGCGGTGATCGCGGCCATCATCTTGTCGGGTGTGGTTACGGTTGCGGATTTCGATCTTTATAGCCGCTTTGGCTTGGGCGGGTCGCGCTGATCTTGTGATAAAGATGGGTGAAGGTTGCCGCGCCGATGATCGGCACGAGCAGGTTGACCACCGGAATGGTCAGCGGCACAGCCATCACCACGCCCGCGATGAACAGCCGGCCGCCATTGGCGCGGCGAAACGCCGACGCCCCAGCCGCGTCATGGCGGCGCAAGGCGACCAGCTGGCCATATTCGCGCCCCAAGAGGTAGCCGTTCACCCCCCAAAACAATAGCGGCGCGATAGGGGCAAACAGCAAGTATGCGATCAGCGCCACAAGGTTGACCGCCACCACCACACCCAAAAACCGCGCCGCATCGCCCAACCCTTCGATCAGGCCGATCCGACGCGCGGGGGGCAGGCCGGGATAATGGCGATCCTCGACCACATCGGCGACCTTGTCCAAGAAAATCCCCATGAAGGCGGTGGCCACGGGGATCATCAAAAGCGCCGAGAGCAGCAAGAACACCGGCAGGCCGACCCAACCGATCACGGCACCCGTCAGGTCGATCTGGCCGATCCAAGGTAGGCTGAAGCTCCCGGGCAAAAGCCAACCCAAGATCGCGACAAACCCTAGGTAAAAGACCACAAGTAGGCCGATGGTCAGCCCAAGGCCCATCGCCAAAACACAAGGAAAGCGGCGGTCGCCCAGCTGCGCGATGGCGCTGGCCACGGCCGATGCGATCATGTGTCGACCCATGTGGCGATCGCATCCAGATCGGGGCGCGGGCGGGCGGGCGGCTCTTGCTGGGGGGTGCCCAGATGCACGAAACCCGCCACCGCTTGTGGTGCGGCCAATCCAAAGGCTTGAGCGAGAAAATCGGCGTCGCGCGCCATCCAGCCGGTCAGCCAATGCCCGGCGAAACCTGCAGCTTGCGCTGCGTTCACAAGGCTAAGGCAGGCCAAGGCCGCTGTTTGTTCTTGTTCGATCAAGGGGATAGGTCGGTCTGTTTGCGGCGCGAAGATCACCGCCACCGTCAGCGGCGCATCGTCGAAAGCGGCGGCTTGTTTGACCAGCTTGTCGCGATCGCGCCCCTGCGCCGTGCCGATCTCGCGGGTGAGCCGCGCCATGCGCTCGATGGCGGGTTTGCGCAGGATGTGAAAGCGAAACGGCACCAGCTTGCCGTGATCAGGCACGCGGGCGGCAGCGGTCAAAAGCGCGCGCAGCATCGCGTCATCGGGAATGGGCGCGCTAAGCATGCGCACAGGCACCGAGCGGCGGTTGAGAAGGAATGAAAGCGGTGTCGTGGTATCCATCTAGCCGATCTCGTGTTGTATCTGTGACCGATCAAGGGGGTGGGTCGAAAAACCCGGATTTTTCGGCCCCGCCCCCGCGATCAGCCCTTTTTCGCAGCCGGTTTTGCCTTGGGCTTTGCGGCGGCTTTCTTGGGTTTGGCCGCCGCCTTGGGTTTGGCGGTCTTGGCTTTGACGGCTTTCGACCCTTTGCCGCCCTTGGCCGCTTTCTCGGCGATCAATGCGACCGCCTCTGCCAGCGTCAGCGCCTCGGGGGCGACATCCTTGGGCAAGGTGGCGTTGATCTTGTCCCATTTCACATAAGGCCCGTAGCGCCCCGCCATGACTTGGATCGGGCCGCCATGTTCCGGATGCTCGCCCAATTCGTTGAGCGGTGCTGCGGCCGTCGCACCCCGGCCGCCGCGACCGGCGGCTTTGGCGGCCAAAAGCTCGACCGCGCGGTTCATGCCGATGGTCCAGACCTCGTCCACCTCGGGCAGGTTGGCATAGATCGGCTTGGCCGCATCAGTGGATTTGTAGCTGACATAGGGGCCATAGCGCCCAATCGCGGCCTCGACGGGCTGGCCGTCTTCGGGGTGGGGGCCGATCATCCGGGGCAGGTTCAACAGCCTGAGGGCCGCGTCCAGGTCCATCGACGCCACCTCCCAACCCTTGGGCAGCGAGGCGCGCTTGGGCTTGGGCTCTTCGCTGGTGGCCTCGCCAAGTTGGACATAAGGGCCGAAGCGCCCGTCACGCAGCGTTACGGGCAATGAGCTGTCGGGGTCCACGCCCAGCATCTTGCCATCGCCACCCAGCGATGTGCCATCTTCGCCCTCCGGGTTCGGCGGGCCGAAGGGGCGGGTATAGCGGCACTCGGGGTAGTTCCCACAGCCTATAAAGGCCCCGCCAGACCGCGCCGTGCGCATGGAAAGCCGGCCTGTGCCGCACGATGGGCAGCCGCGCGGGTCCGATCCATCGGGCTTGGGCGGGAACAGATGCGGTTCCAGCACCTCGTTGATCTTTTCCAGCACTTCGGTGATGCGCAATTCGGCGGTCTCGGCCAGCGAGGCCGAGAAATCACGCCAAAATGCGTCAAGCACGCTTTTGTATGCGCGCGCGCCTGCGCTGACCTCGTCAAGCTGGTTTTCCAGATCGGCGGTAAAGTCGAACTCGACATATTTGCCAAAGTAATTGACCAAGAATGCCGTCACCAATCGCCCCTTATCCTCGGGGATCAGGCGGTTTTTCTCTTTGCGCACATAGCCGCGCGCCACGATCGTATCGAGGATCGAGGCATAGGTGGATGGCCGCCCGATGCCCAGTTCCTCCATCCGCTTGACCAAGGTCGCCTCGGTGTAGCGGGGGGGTGGCTGGGTGAAATGCTGCTGGCCCAGCACCGCGCCATCGCCCGACAAAAGGGCGGCCGCATCTTCGGCCATGCCCGATTGGGGCGCAGATTTGCCGGCGAGCTTGGCCCAATCATCCGACAGCGCGCGTGCAGCGGGTTTGAGCGCCTCGCCGCGCGCCATTTGCGGCAGGCGGCGGCTTTCTTCATCCTCGGCATCGTCGCGGCCTTCCTCATAGACCTTGAGGAATCCGTCGAACAACATGACTTGCCCCGTCGCGCGCAACTCGACCTGTGCGTCTGCGCTGGCGATGGTCACGGTGGTGCGTTCAAGCCGGGCGGCCTCCATCTGGCTGGCGATGGTGCGTTTCCAGATCAATTCGTAAAGCTTGCGCTGGTCATCTTCGCTCAGGCGCAAGTCGCCGGGGGCTTTCTCCATATCGGTGGGGCGAATACATTCGTGCGCCTCTTGCGCATTCTTGGCCTTGTTTTTGTACATGCGCGGATCGGCGGGGACATATTCGGCGCCGAAACGCGCCTTTATCGCGTCGCGCGCCGCATGGACCGCCTCGGGGGCCATGTCGATGCCATCGGTCCGCATATAGGTGATATGGCCCGCCTCATAGAGGCGCTGGGCGGCACTCATGGTCTGGCGCGCACCCATGCCGTATTTGCGGCTTGCCTCTTGTTGCAGGGTCGAGGTCATGAAGGGGGGCGCGGGGTTGCGATTGGCGGGCTTTGCCTCGACATCCGTGACCGATAGGGCGCGCGAATGCACCGCTTGTACGGCAAGGCTGGCCTCGGCGGCAGTGGCAAGGTCGTGCTTGTCGAGCTTGCGGCCACGCAGATGGGTCAGGCGCGCTTCGAATTGTTGGCCGCGCGCTGTCTCGAACACGCCGCGCACCGACCAATATTCGCGGCCACGAAAGGCCTCGATCTCCATCTCGCGGTCGGTGATGATCCGAAGTGCCACGGATTGCACGCGGCCTGCCGATTTCGCGCCGGGCAGCTTGCGCCACAACACCGGCGACAGGTTGAAGCCCACCAGATAATCAAGTGCGCGGCGCGCCAGATAGGCCTCGACCAGCTCCATATCGACTTGGCGAGGGTTTTTCATCGCCTCGGTCACGGCGGATTTAGTGATGGCGTTGAAAACCACGCGGCTGACGGGGGTGCCCGCCTTGATCGCCTTGCGGCTGGTCAGCGCCTCTTGCAGGTGCCAGCTGATCGCCTCGCCCTCGCGGTCGGGGTCGGTGGCGAGGATCAGAACCGGGTCATCTTTCAGCGCATCGGCGATGGCTTTGACATGTTTGCGCGAGTCGGTGGCAATCTCCCACTCCATCGCGAAACCCTGTTCGGGGTCGACCGAGCCATCCTTGGAGGGCAGGTCACGCACATGCCCATAAGAGGCCAACACAGTGTAATCGCTGCCAAGATAGCTGTTGATGGTCTTGGCCTTGGCGGGCGATTCGACGACGACGACGGGCATGTACTGATTTCCTGTTCCGGCCGGGGGCCTAATGGCGGCGGACCATGTGGGCGTTGTGGGCGCCTTGTCAATGCGTCAGGAGCCGGTGAAAAGCCCCTCATTTTTAATGAGAGATTTTTTGGCGCCTTGTGGCGGCGATGCCTTTGACCGGTCAGAGCCGGGTCAAAAGACCGCCACCACCGCGCTGAATGCGCCCGGCCAGTTCGAGGATCGCCAAGGCCTGCGCCACGGCGCGGGGCGGTTGGCCGAGGTCGCGGATCAGCTGATCCTCGGCCACCGGCGCGCTGCCCATCAGGGCAAGGATCGCCCCCTCCAGCCCGCCATCGGGGCGGGGTGTGGGGGCAGGGGATGGCGCGATCATGTCGCTGGGTGATGGGCGCGGGCGGGTGCGGGGCGCGCTTGCGTCTTGGCCCCCCGCGACTGGGCCCAATGCGGCGATCACATCCTCGGCGTTGCGCACAAGCGTGGCACCATCGCGGATCAACAGGTTGCCGCCACCTGCGCGCGCATCCATCGGATGGCCCGGCACGGCCATGACCTCGCGGCCCTGATCAAGCGCGATCCGCGCGGTGATCAGCGAGCCTGACCGCGTCGCGGCTTCGACCACGATCACGGCGCGCGCCAGCCCCGACACGATACGGTTGCGGCGCGGGAAATGGCGTGCCTGCGGATGCAGGCCAAAGGGCATTTCGCTGAGCAACAGCCCCTTTTGCGCGATCTCGGCGGCGAGATCGGTATTTTCGGCGGGGTAGATGCAATCAAGCCCGCCTGCCAGCACCGCGATGGTGCCGCTGTCCATGCTGGCGTGATGGGCCAACGCGTCGATCCCGCGGGCCAGCCCCGAGGCGATGACAAAGCCTGCCGCCCCCAGATCGGCGGCCAGCCGCCGCGCCATCCGCGCCCCCAGCGCCGAGGCATTGCGCGTGCCAACCATCGCCACCACGGGGCGCGTCAAAAGCGCGACACCCCCCTTGGCCCAAAGGATGGGCGGCGCATCGGCGACATCGGCCAATGCGGCGGGGTATGCGGCATCACCCAAGCACAGCATCCGTGCGCCGGCGCGCTTGGCGGCCTTGATCTCGGCCAGGGCCACGGGTTCGGGGCAGGGGGTGTAGCTGTCCACGCCTGCCGCCTGCGCAATCGCGGGCAGGGCGCCCAGCGCCTCTTGCGCGCTGCCATGCGCATCCATCAGCCGCAGATAGGTTGCAGGCCCCACGCGCCGCGAACGGATCAGGCGCAGTCGCGCGATTTGATCCGCCTCATCGGCGACAGGGGGCGGCACGAAGATGGGGGCGGGTTCGTCAAATCCGAACGCGATCTCGTATGGCATGGCGCCATGCCTAGCCGCGAAATGGTTAACGCCCCGTTACTGCCCCGTCACCGATGCGCGCGGATCACGCGGCAGAGCCGCCCACGGTCAGCCCGCCGATCATCAGCGTCGGCTGGCCCACGCCCACAGGCACCCATTGGCCCGCCTTGCCGCAATTGCCCATCCCGGGGTCCAGCGCCATGTCATTGCCGATGGCGCGGATCTGTTGCAGCGCGGTGGCGCCATCCCCGATCAGCGTCGCGCCTTTGACCGCGGCGCCGATGACGCCGTTCTTGACCCGGTAGGCCTCGGTGCAACTGAACACGAACTTGCCATTGGTGATATCGACCTGACCGCCGCCGAAGCCTACGGCATAGATCCCATCCTTGAGATCGGCCAAGATCCCCGCAGGGTCGGCATTGCCGCCCAGCATATAGGTGTTGGTCATCCGCGCCATCGGCGCATGGGCATAGCTTTCGCGCCGCCCATTGCCGGTGGGGGCGACCCCCATCAGCCGGGCGGATTGGCGATCTTGCATATAGCCCACCAAGATCCCGTCATCGATCAGCACGTTTTTCGCGCTGGGCGTGCCTTCGTCATCGACCGAGATCGAGCCGCGCCTGTCGGGGATCGTGCCGTCATCAAGCACGGTCACGCCGGGTGCGGCGATGCGTTGGCCCATCAGCCCGGCAAAGGCGGATTGGTTCTTGCGGTTGAAATCCCCCTCAAGCCCGTGGCCCACCGCCTCATGTAGCAAGATGCCCGGCCAGCCGGGGCCAAGCACCACATCCATGATCCCCGCCGGGGCGGAGACAGAACCAAGATTGACGACCGCGATGCGCAGCGCCTCGTGGACCAGCCCTTCCCAATGGGTGCGCTCCATCAGGCTGGTGAGGCCGATTCGGCCCCCCCCACCCGCGCTGCCGGATTCGCGCCGACCATTCTCTTCGGCGATGATCGAGACATTGAGCCGGACCATCGGTCGCACATCGCGCATCCGCGTGCCCTCGGGGCGCAGAATCTCGACCTCTTGATGGCTGGCGGCAAGCGAGGCCGAGACCTGCACGACACGCGGGTCGAGCGCGCGGGCATAGGCGTCGATCTCGGCCAGCATGGAGAGTTTCACGCCGAACTCCGCCCCTGCCATCGGGTCGGCATCGGTATAAAGATGACGGTTCGTACCCATCGGTGCATCGGCCAGAACACCGCCGCCTGCACCAACGGCCAGCCGGGTGGTTTCACTGGCGCGGCGCAAGGATGCTTCGGAAATCTCGGTGGAATGGGCATATCCCGCCACCTCACCCTTGACCGCGCGCAGGCCGAACCCCTCGGCGGCGTCGTAACTTGCGGTCCGCACACGCCCGTCATCGAAGACCAAAACCTCCGAGCGGCGGCGTTCGAGAAACAGCTCGCCATCTTCGGCCCCGTCGGTGGCCGCGCGCAAGATCGCAAGCGCCGCTTCTTCGTCGATCAGCGTCTCGAATGGGCGGAAAGGGGGGTGTTGGGACATGTCGCCTCCGGCGCTGAAGGGCTGCGTTGAAAATGACCTGTGTCAAATCCGAGCAGGGGTGAGACATTTCGACCAAATGCCTTGGCTTGTCCTCAGCTATATGGTCCACACCACAAAGAACGCAACGGCGCGTCGCAGATCAACTTATGGCTGTGCACGCCCGGGATAGACAGGACAGACCGGCATGACCATTCGCAAGACGCTCAGCGGCCTCGGGGCCGCGATTGGTGCAACCATCATCGCGGGCATGGCAACGGCCCAGACCGTCGGCATGCGCGATGGTCTCGAGATTATCGGCGCGCCGACACCGGGCGCGATCGGCTTTCAGCCCGGCGTGACCGAGTTGGCCCGCGATGTGCGCGCGCTCGACACTTTCTTGCTGGTGATCATGACAGTCATCGTGCTGTTCGTGACCGCATTGCTGTTTTGGTCGATCATCCGCCATAACGCCAAGGCGAACCCGACGCCTGCAAGCTTTACCCACAACACCAAGATCGAGATTACCTGGACGGTTGTGCCGATGATCATTCTGGTGGTGATCGGCGCCTTCTCGCTGCCGATCTTGTTCAAGCAGCAATCCATTCCCGAGGCCGAGGTGGTGGTCAAAGCCACAGGCTACCAGTGGTATTGGGGCTATGAATACCCCGAGCATGGCATCGTCTATGACAGCTTCATGCTGCGCGAGGACGAGTTGGCCGAGTATGGCTATGGCCGCGACGAATATCTGCTGGCCACCGACACCGCCGTCGTTGTGCCGACAGGTGCCGTGGTCGTGGTGCAGGTCACCGGCGCCGATGTGATCCACTCTTGGACCATCCCCGCCTTTGGCGTGAGGCAAGACGGCGTTCCGGGTCGTCTGGCCGAATTGTGGTTCGAGGTCGAGGAAGGCCAAGAGGGCGTCTATTTCGGCCAATGCTCGGAGCTGTGCGGCGTGAACCATGCCTATATGCCGATCACGGTCTTTGCCGTGACGCAGGCGGAATACGATGCTTGGATCAATGGCGAGGCGCAGGATTTCGCCAGCGCCGGTGGCATGCGCGCACCGCGCATTCTGGAACTGGCTTCGGCTGATTAATCCGGTTAGCCGGGCCTTGGCCCGGCCAGCTTGATTGCTGGGCAACAGCCCGGCCTAAGGACAGGAAACACGGCACAGGCCATGACCGACGCAACAACCAACACCACCATCCAAGCCGCCGAGGGCGAGGCCTGTTTC
>JAQCLA010000137.1 GCA_027592105.1 Pseudomonadota bacterium
CAAGGAGACCAGAACCTTACCTGCGGGTGCGACGAAAGCCTCGCGGATGCGGCGACCCTCTTCACTGCGGACGGGGATGTTTTGCAGATTGGGATCGGTCGAGGCCAAGCGCCCGGTATTGGCCCCTGCGATGACATAAGATGTGTGGACCCGCCCCGTCTCGGGGTTGATGTGATCTTGCAGCGCGTCGGTATAGGTGGATTTGAGCTTTTGCAGTTGGCGGTAATCCAGCACGCGGGCGGCAAAATCATGGGTGGCGGCCAGATCTTCCAGCACCTCGGCGGGGGTGGACCATTGGCCGGTCTTGGTCTTTTCACCGCCCTCAAGCCCCATCTCTTCGAACAGGATCTGGCCCACCTGTGCGGGGGATTGCACGTTGAACGGATGGCCCGCCAATTCATAAAGCTCTGCCTCGAACCCCGCCATTTTCTGGGCGAAAGCGTTGGACATGCGGCTGAGCACATCGCGATCGACCTTGATGCCTGCCATTTCCATCCGTGCCAGCACCGGCACCAACGGGCGTTCCATCGTCTCGTAGACCGTGGTGACTTGGGCGCGGTGAAGCTGTGGCTTGAATGTCTGCCACAGCCGCCATGTCACATCGGCATCCTCGGCCGCATAGGGTGCTGCGGTGTCGATCGGCACGCGGTCAAAGGTGATCTGCGATTTGCCCGACCCGATCAATTCCTTGATCGGGATAGGGGTGTGGCCAAGATAACGTTCAGACAGCGCGTCCATCCCATGCCCGTGCAGCCCGGCGTTGAGCGCATAAGACATCAGCATCGTGTCATCGATGGGCGCGACCGCGATGCCGTAACGGGCCAAGATTTTCACATCATACTTGGCGTTTTGGAGGATCTTCAGAACCGATGCATCCTCGAGCATCGGCTTGAGGGCCGCCAGCGCCGCATCAAGGCCCATTTGCCCCGTGGCCAGCGCGTTCGAGCCAAACAGCCCCTCGCCCCCTTCGGCGCGGTGGGTCAGCGGAATATAGCAGGCCACCCCCGGCCCGGTGGCCAGTGAAATACCCACCAGATCAGCGGTCATTTCGTCCAGCCCCGTGGTCTCGGTGTCGATGGCCACGACCCCGGTGGCCATGGCTTGGCCGATCCAATCGGCCAGTGCTGCGGGATCGCTGATGATCTGATAGGTGCTGCGGTCGATGGGCGGCATGGCGGGCATATCGCCACCGGCCGGATCGGCCCCGCCCGGGTCGGTGTCGACGATGACGGGGGCTGCGACGCCGAACCCATCGGCGATCCGCTTGTTGAGCGAGCGAAACTCCATCTTGGCGAGGAATTCGAGCAGTACCGCCGCCTCGGGTTCACGCACTTCCAGCGCGTCGAGGGTGACATCGATCGGCGTCTGATCATCGAGTGTGACCAGCCGTTTGGATAGGCGGATCTGGTCGGCGAAATCGATCAAGGTCTGGCGGCGCTTGGGCTGGGGAACTTCATCTGCGCGTTGAAGAAGTGTCTCCAAGTCACCGAATTCATTTATCAAAAGTGCGGCGGTCTTGATGCCGATACCGGGCGCGCCGGGGATGTTGTCGACACTGTCACCGGCCAAGGCCTGCACATCGACGACCCGGTCAGGGCGGACGCCGAACTTGGCCTCGACCCCCTCGCTGTCGATGCGCAAATTCTTCATCGCATCGAACATCTCGACGCCGCCGCCCACCAGCTGCATCAGATCCTTGTCGGAGCTGATGATCGTGCAACGCCCCCCCGCCTCGCGGGCTTGGCGAGCAAGCGTGGCGATGATGTCGTCGGCCTCGTAATTCTCAAGCTCAAGACAGGCGATGTTAAAGGCGCGCGTGGCCTCACGCGTCAGCGGGATCTGGGGGCGCAGATCCTCGGGCATGGCCTCGCGGTTGGCCTTGTAGAGGTCATACATATCGTTGCGAAAGGTATGGCTGCCCTTGTCGAACACGACCGCCGCATGCGTCGGCGCGTCGGGGCCTGTATTGGCCTCGATCATGCGGTGGATCATGTTGCAAAAGCCCGAGACCGCCCCGATGGGCAGGCCGTCGGATTTACGCGTGAGCGGCGGCAGAGCGTGATAAGCGCGGAAGATAAAGGCCGAGCCGTCGACCAGATGCAGGTGATGTCCCTTGCCGAATGCCATATGCGCCGCGCTCCCAATCGCTATCTGTTGCGATGTTCTAGCGCGCGCGGGCGCGGGCCGCGACCCCGCTTTTGGGGTTCAGCCCTCGGATTTCAGCTTTTCGGCGAAATCGGCGTGAATGAATTTCTTGTCACAATAGCCGCATTCGACCCAGCCGCGCTCGGGCGGGATCGACAGCCAGACACGCGGATGACCCAGCGCGCCCTCGCCACCGTCACAGGCGACACGGGTGGCGGTGACGATCTCGGTCTCGGGCGGGGCCATGGGCATGGTCGGTGTCCTCGTCTGCGGTCTGTCTTGGCGATATGGCAGCAAGATCGCGCATGGGCAAGACCATCGCCTTGCCCCGTCGCACGCGGATCAGGCCGGTTGCAGCATGCGCCCCAAGGGGCGGCCTGACAGGATATGCACATGGTAATGCGGCACTTCCTGAGCGGCGACATCACCTGCGTTGGAAATGGTGCGATACCCCTGCCCGCCCTCGCCCGGCTGAAGGTCGAGCTGGGCACATATCTTGGCGATGGTGCGATTGAAATCGACGATCTCGGCATCGGTGGCGGCAAGGCCGAAATGATCGGCACAGACATAGGGCCCCTTGGGGATCACCAACACATGAACGGGCGCTTGCGGAAAGATATCCGCGAAAGCCAGCGTATGTTCGGTTTCCATCACCGTGTTGTTGGGAATTTCCCCACGCAAGATACGCGCGAAGATGTTCTGCGGGTCATAGGAATAGGCCATCTTGGTCCCCTGTCAGTCTGCGAACAGATACGGGGTTTCGGCCAGCTCTTGCGCGGTGTCCAGATCAATATCGAAAAACTCGGCCAAAACATTGGCATTATCGGTTGGACGACGATCTTGGCGGATGCGCCAGTGGCGCGGAAACTCGGCATCGCGGATGCGCACGGATTCATCATCGAATTCATGGCGCAGCGTGGGCAGCATGCGCGCGATCACCTCGCCCGGCGTATCGGCGGTGGCCAAACCCACGCGCTTGGCATGGCCGACGAGATATTGATCATCGAAAACACACTGCAGCTCAAGGATGCGGGCATTGGCGCGGTCGGACATGAAATCATGCATCAATGCGATATTGGCCGGATCCAAACAGATCAAAAGCCTGTCGGTGCGGTAATAGTCGAACATCATCCGCATCAGCGCGCGCCTGTGGCGGTTGCGCTTTTCCAAGGTCCGCTCGATCCCGCCCAGATGCGGCACGGCACAGGTTGCCTCATCGAACAGATACTCGATGCCGCGCAGGTCCAGCTTATCGACGCTCGCATGCAAGAGCCGCTTGGCGACATGCCATTTCTTGCACACGATCATGTAAAGATCGCGGTCAGGGCCAAGCGTGCTTTCCCGTTCCCAAAACCGGGTGCCGTAGCGTTTGCCGATCCGCCCCCGCCCGGTCAGGAAAGCATGAAGTTTTTCGCCCTCTTGGCTGGTGGCGAAATCGACCCTGTCCGATTGCCACAGCGCGCCCAAACGGTCCTTTAGCAACGCCGCCTCGGGGCTGATTTTGCGGGCAAAAAGGTAATCTTGGCTGATCAGCAGATCATACTGATCATTGTAGAATGTCACCGGCATGCCGTAGTCGGAAAACAGCTTGAAGGTCAGCGTGCGGCTTTCGATCTCGCGTTCGGGCACCAGATGGCGGGCCAAGGTCTGAAAGAAAGTCTCGTCGGGAATCCATGTGGTGGCGAAAAAACGCACGACATCGCGGCGTTTGCGACAAAACGCCAACATCCGCTCGATGGTGCGCCGACGCAGGCACCACCATTGGCTACCGATCTGCACCTCGATATCGGCGGGAACGCGGCGGGTAAGCTTGAGTCGCTTTTGCATTTCATAGCTGCGGTAGAACAGCCATTTTTGCGTGCGTTCATTGAACCAATGGCGATAGATCAAGCGTTCTTCCTTGAAGCCTGTCTTGATCCAATCAGAGGTGAAGAAATCGAACGCCTCGATGTAATCGCGGTCGGCGGCATCCAAGAAACGATGCGCATAGGCGGCTGATTTGACCGGCAGGCAATCGCCCGACAGCATGTAGAAATGCGTGGCGTCGGGAAAGGCAGCTTCGGCCACTTCGACGGCGTTGAGCGTTGCGCGCACAAGGCTCCAGGCACCCCAGCCGCATTTGACCCGCTTCTTGGCAAAAACCACCCCGGGATTGCCCGCAAGTGCCGCTGTAATAGCGGCGTAATCGGCGGGTTTGGCACGGGCATCGAAATGAATGGCGACGTAGTCACCCGTCGCGGTCAAACGCGCAGCCTGCGCGATGATCGCGGGCGCGTCTTTGTGACAAAGCAAAATGAACGCAATCTTTGCCATCAGGGAAACAGCACGCCTCAATCTTTCCTTATTGTTCTCATACCAGTAACTAACGGAAGTTGAAGAGTCTCATCTTTTTACGCAATATGCACCAAATCGGCGCGATGTGGTGGCGCAACAGAAAAGACGAAAGAGGCAGCAACGATGGGTTTCCCCGGAACCTGGATGACGGAAAGCGAAAGTGTGGTTTATCGCGTGGTGCCCAAATGCGCCTGCTCGACCATCGGCCAGATCATGTTCTACTCGGACCATGCCGCGTATTTCGACGGCGATATCCATGATGCCACACATGGGCTGCACAAATGGTCGCTCGACGCCAGCCAGCCCTTGATCGAGGCGAATGTGAAGGGTCAAAAATCCTATACCTTCACCTGTGTCCGCAACCCCTATACCCGCGTTCTTTCAAGCTTTTTCGACAAGATCTGCGGCATTCAGCGCAACGGCAAACGCTATCGCGGCAACCTTGTGCCGCTGTTGATCCAGAAATACGGGATCGAGGTCGGCGGCGAGGATGGCAAGGGTGAGTTCGATCAGATCGCCTCGTTCCGGCGCTTTCTATTATTCGTACGCGACACGATTCGGTGGCGCCGCCCGATGGAGCCTGACATCCATTGGTCGGCAATGTCGGGCCATGTCTCGACGCTGATCGCCAATGGTGGGCGCTACAACCAGATTTTCTGGACCGAAAAGTTCAACGAGGGCATGCAAAGCGTGCTTGAGGGGATCGAAACGCGCCACCCCGTCGACTTGGCACAGGTGCCGCGCTTCAACGAAAGCGAAGGGCATGGCCCCAAGCGCCTTCATAAGGTCGAGGATTACTTCGACGATCTCTCCATGCATTTGATGTACGAGATCTATCACCGCGATTTCGCGCTGTTCCGCTATGATTTCGACAATCCCGCCAACAAGATGCCCATTGGCGAGATCGATCTGGACGAGGTGCATGCCAAGCTGGGCGATTGACGCCGATCAGCCCTCGGACAGGCCGACCTCGGCGAAAACCTCGGACAAGGGGCGCTTGGGCCGGGGACCGACATGGCGGATCACCTCGGCGGCGGCGGCAACACCCATGCGGCCCGCAGTTTCAAGGTCGCGGCCCATGGCCATGCCCGCCAAAAAGCCAGCGGCGAATTGATCGCCCGCGCCTGTGGCATCGACAGGGGTGATGCGGGTCACTGGCAGCTCGACCCGCTCGGCCCCGCGCAAGATCTTCACCGGCTCGCCAGAATGGGTGCACACAACCAGATCGCAAATCGCGGCCGCGCGGCCCAGCGCATCATCCAAATCGTCAGTCTGGTAAAGCGCCAGCCATTCCTCGTGGTTGCCGATGACGTAATCCATTTGGCTTTCGATCAGCGCCAGAAAATCGGCGCGGTGACGGTCAACGCAGAAAGGATCGGACAGCGTGATGCCGACCTTGCCACCGCCCGCCCGACAGTGATCGGCGGCGGCGTGAAAGGCGGATTTCCCCTCGGGCTTATCGTAAAGATAACCCTCAAGAAACAGCCAGCGTGCGGCGGCGGCAACGGCGGCATCCACATCGCCCGCGTTGAAATCGGCCCCTGCGCCCAGATAGGTATTCATCGACCGTTCCCCATCTGGCGAGACAAAGATCATCGAGCGCGAGGTGGGCGCCGTGGCCTCGGGCGTAGGCGGATTGGGGAAATCCGTGCCCTGTTCGGCCATGCCATCGGCGTAAAAGCGGCCCAGCGCGTCATCCTTGACCTTGCCCAGAAACGCCGTGCTTAGCCCCAATGTGCCCGCACCCGCGATGGTATTGGCGACCGATCCGCCCGGCGTTTGCACCCGGTCTGACATCGCGGCGTAAAGCAGCTCGGCCCGCTCGCGGTCGATCAGCTGCATAATGCCTTTCTCGATCCCCATATTGTCGAGGAAACGCTCATCGCCGTGGCTGATGACATCGACGATCGCATTGCCGATGCCGACAAGGTCATAGGTTTTGGTCATAGGGTTTTTTCCTCGTATTGGCACAGGTCGCGGATCAGACAATCATTGCAGCGCGGCTTGCGCGCCAAACAGATGTAGCGGCCATGCAAGATCATCCAGTGATGGGCATGAAGCTGAAACTCGGCCGGCACATGGTCTTCGATGGCACGCTCGACGGCATCGACGTCT
>JAQCLA010000138.1 GCA_027592105.1 Pseudomonadota bacterium
GCGGCTGCGTGACCCTGTGACGGGCTGCCCTTGGGATGTCGCACAGGATTTCGCCACCATCGCCCCCTATACCATCGAAGAGGCCTATGAGGTCGCCGATGCGATCGAGCGCCAAGCTTGGAATGAGTTGAAGGGCGAATTGGGCGATCTGCTGTTTCAATCCGTCTTTCACGCCCGCATGGCCGAGGAAGCGGGGCTGTTCGATCTCGACGATGTGGCGACCGCCATCGCCGACAAGATGATCGCACGCCACCCCCATGTTTTCGGCGATGAGAGCAACGCCAAATCCGCCGATCAGCAAGTCGCCGACTGGGAAAGCGTCAAGGCGGCCGAGCGCGCGGCCAAGGCCAAGGGCGGCGTCTTGGATGATGTGGCCTTGGGCCTACCTGCCTTGATGCGTGCCGAAAAGCTGCAAAAACGGGCCGCGCGCGTGGGCTTCGACTGGCCCGACATCGACATGGTCATCGACAAGATCGCCGAAGAGGCGCGCGAATTGGCCGAGGCGCGCGCAACCTTGCCGCAAGACAAGATCGCCGAGGAAATGGGTGATCTATTGTTCGTCATGGCCAATCTCGCCCGCCACCTCAAGGTCGATCCCGAAGATGCGCTGAGGCGCGCCAATACGAAATTCACCCGCCGCTTCGCCTTTATCGAGGCCGAATTGGCCAAGCAGGGCAAGCGACCAGACGAGAGTGATCTGGCCGAAATGGACGCGCTGTGGGACAGCGCCAAGCGGGCCGGGCTTTAGTGCGCTTGCCCTTGCCCATGAAAGCTTGCATGGCGTGATCACGCCCAAAGGACCCAAGCCAGATGACCCAAACCGCGCCCATAGCCGTCCCTGAGCCGACCCATCAACCGCTGCGCGCGGCGGTCTGGATGATTGGGGCTATCGTGGCGTTCTCGGCGATGGCCGTGGCTGGGCGCGCAGCCGCGCTTGAACTCGACACCTTCGAGATGATGACCTACCGCTCGATGATCGGGGTGGTGATCGTGCTGGTGGTGGCGCGTGTCGCGGGCACGTTGGGCCAGGTCACGCGCCGCCATATGGGCCTGCATTTGGCGCGCAACCTGTTTCACTTCACGGGTCAAAACCTGTGGTTTTACGCGATTACGGTCGCCCCCTTGGCCTTGGTCTTCGCGTTGGAGTTCACCTCGCCGCTTTGGACCATGGCCTTCGCCGCGCTGTTTTTGGGTGAGCGGTTGACCTTGTGGAAGGTGATCGCAGGGCTTGTGGGCTTTTTGGGCGTGCTGGCCGTTGTGCAACCCGGCGTGCAACCGATCTCGGGGGGCATGATCACGGCGGCCATCGGCGCGGTGTTTTTCGCAGGCACCGCGATCTTGACCAAGCGGCTGACGCGGACCGAGACGACCACCTGCATCTTGTTCTGGCTGACCACGATGCAGCTGGTCATCGGGCTGATCGCCTGTTTGTGGGATGGCGATATGGCGCTGCCCTCGGCCGCGATGCTGCCTTGGATCGCGGTGATCGGCTTGGGCGGGCTGACCGCGCATTATTGCCTGACCACCGCGCTGTCGATCGCGCCTGCCTCGGTGGTGATGCCGATGGATTTCACGCGCCTTCCCGTGATCGCGGTGGTGGGCATCGTGCTTTACGCCGAGCCGCTGGAATGGGGCGTCTTGTTCGGAGCTGCGATGATTTTCGCGGCAAACTACATCAATATCCTGACCAGCCAGCGCAAAACGGCCTAAAAGGCCTGTGTAGCAAAACCGTCACAATTGCTGGCGTCAACCGGGCGCGCACGGTAAATGACGTTGGGGCAGAATTGACCGTTGTCAAAAATTGCACGGATACTGGCCTGAGGAAGACAATTTACGTCTTGGGGAGAGAGACATGAACCGCATCGCAGCCGCCTCCGCGGCACTCTTGGCATCAACCGCGTTGGCACAGGCAGGCGGGCTTGATCGCAACCAGCTTGGCACTGGAATCTTGTTCGAACAGGGAACTTATGTCGAATTAGGTTACACTAACGTCAACCCGACCGTATCAGGCGTCTTAGCTATCGCTCCCATTTCGTCGGGTGATATTGCGCCAACCTATGGATACGCCACGCTGGGCTACCATCACGACATGTCGGACTCACTTTCTTTCTCGTTGATCGTCGATGCGCCCTATGGTGCAGACGTCGCATATCCAACAGGTGGCATGTACCCATTTGCCGGGTCCACTGCCACTTTACGTAGCCAGCAGTTGACATTTGCGCTGCGCCACGAATTCAGCCCCAATTCATCTGTCTACGGTGGTGTGCGCGCTCTGCGCGTACAGGCCAATGACATCTATGTCACCGCGCCCTCGAGCGGCGGGTCTCATATCGCCTCGATGCAGATGCCGATACGCGCTATGGATACATGATCGGCGGTGCATATGAGATCCCCGAGATCGCATTGCGCGTCGCAATGACCTACTTCAGCGAAATCAAGCTAGACTTCAGTGGCTCTGAAGGTATTGCCCCCGCCGCCAATTTGAACCGCGCGCTTATCCCCACGACGGGCGCAGGTGGCGGAACGGCGAATTTCTCCGTTACCGTGCCACAAAGCATCTTGCTGGAAGCACAGTCCGGCATTGCGGAAGATACGCTAATGTTCGGGTCGGTGCGCTGGACCAACTGGGACGGCTTCTCGACGTCCCCGGTCGCTACCCACCCGGTGGAACCGGCGCGCTGATCGACTACACCGACGATACCTGGACCTGGAACATCGGCGTTGGTCGGCGCATCAGCGACAATCTGGCACTGTCGGCATCGATCGGCTACGAGGCCGAGCAAGATGGCTTTTCAGGAAACCTCGGCCCAACCGACGGCCGCACATCTTTTGGGATTGGCGCTGAATATAGCGTAGGTGCCATGTCCATCGCGGGTGGTATCCAGTACAGCATGATCGGCGATGCGCAGACGGAAGGCACGCCAGCGGGCACTGTGCTGGCGAATTTCAACGACAACACCGCCACGGCCATCGGCATCCGGATCGGTTATCAGTTCTGATCCTCGCCTGCCGCTTTAACGACGAGCCCCCCGCGCCCACCCGCGCGGGGGTTTTCTTTTGGCCAAAGCCACCCTTTACGCCCCGCGTCCCTTTCCTTATATCTTCACTCAGGAATTCCGCGGAAGGCACGAACCCATGTCAGAGCATGACCCGCAGCTTGAGGGCACACCGCTTATCAAGCCATCCAGCACCGACCACCCGCTCTACGACCGCGTGGTCGAAGCGTGCCGCAGTGTCTATGACCCTGAAATCCCCGTGAATATTTTCGATCTCGGGCTGGTCTATACCATCGACATCAACCCCGAGAACGAGGTGCGCGTGACCATGACGCTGACCGCACCCGGCTGCCCCGTGGCAGGCGAGATGCCCGGTTGGGTCGCCGATGCGGTCGAACCCCTCGAAGGGGTCAAGCATGTCGATGTGGAACTCACATGGGATCCGCCTTGGGGCATGGATATGATGTCGGACGAGGCGCGGCTGGAACTGGGCTTTATGTGATGGCCCATCGCGCGCGCCCCCTTGAGCCACAGCGCGACACCGCCTATCTTTCCCCTATCGCAGCAGCGACAAGGAGCTGACGCCATGTTCGGCATCCCCGGCAAACAAGCGATCTCCATCACACCGGCAGCGGCGGCGCAGATCCAGCGCCTGATGGCGCGCGAGGGCCACCAAGGCCTGCGCATCGGCATCAAGAAAGGTGGCTGTGCGGGCATGGAATACACGATGGATTACGTCAGCGAGATCAACCCGCATGACGAGATCGTCGAGCAAGACGGCGCGCGGGTGATGATCGCGCCCACCGCGCAAATGTTCCTCTTCGGTACCGAGATCGATTACGAGACCAGCCTGCTTGAGGCGGGCTTCAAATTCCGCAATCCCAATGTGGCCGATGCCTGTGGTTGCGGCGAGTCGATCAAGTTCAAGGATGTGGCCGAGCTTGCGGGCACACAGGCCAAAGCCCAAGGGTGAGCCTGAGCGCCGAACAGATCGCGGCGGCACGCGACCTGTTTTCGGGTCTGGGTGACATCACCACAAGGCGCATGATGGGCGGGCTTTGCCTTTACCATCGTGGCACAATCTTCGCGATCGTGATGGGCGATGGCGGGATTTTCCTCAAAGCTTCCGGCGATATGATCGCAACCGTCGAGGCCGAGGGCTGCAGCCAATGGCAATACCAACGCGCGGGCCGCGCTGCGCCCAGCCATATGCCCTATTGGACCTTGCCCGATGCCGCTTATGACGACCCCGACACCGCCTGTGATTGGGCACGGCGGGTTTTGGCGCATCTGTGAGGTCGCGCTGTCGGCTTGACCCGCAAGGCGCAGCCTGCCACCCCTAGCATGTTGCTTTGTTGAACAGGATACCGCCTATGCCCCGCAAGATCGCCGCCGGAAACTGGAAGATGCATGGCGATGGTGCAAGCTTGGCCGAGATTGACGCGCTGCTCGACGCCCACCCTGCGCCCGGCGTCGATATTGTTATCTGCCCGCCTGCCACGCTGATCCATCGCATGGCCAGCCATATCGGCGCGCGTCCGATCGCGGTGGGCGGTCAATCCTGCCACGCCGCCGCAAAGGGCGCGCATACCGGCGATATCGCCGCCTCCATGCTGGTCGAGGCGGGCGCAACCCATGCCATCTTGGGCCATTCCGAACGCCGCGCGGATCACGGCGAAAGCGATGCGATGATCCGCGCACAGGTCGAGACCGCGCTGTCGGCCGGGCTCAATGTCATTCTCTGCGTGGGCGAGACCGAGGCCCAGTACAAAGCCGGGATCACGCAAGATATCGTGTCGGATCAACTGGCCCAAGCCCTGCCCCAAACCGACATGCCCGCGCGCATCACCATCGCTTATGAGCCGGTCTGGGCGATCGGCACGGGGCTTGTACCGCAAGACCACGAAATCGCCGCCGTGCATGCCACGATCCGCGAGATCTTACTGCGCGCGTTCGGCACCGCAGGTGTGGAGGTGGCGATCCTTTATGGCGGCTCGGTCAAACCTGAGAACGCCGCTACGATCTTTGCCATCGCGAATGTCGATGGGGCCTTGGTCGGCGGTGCATCGCTGAGCGCAGCTGCATTTTCGCCGATCATCGCGGCACTTGCCACCGCCTAGGGTGTGGCAAGCACGTAGCGGGTCAGCGTTAAGCGTATAAGCCCTTGATATTCCTCCTCGAACTGGCGCATCGCCACGAGGTAACGCCCGGCCTGCACCGGCAAGGCATGCTGCGCATTCACGCTGCCATTGGCGTCGTCATTCCCGCCAAGCCATGTGCCGTCAGCGGCGAAGATATCCAAGATCGGATCGCCATCGTCGATTGTATCGGCGCTGATCAGCACCAACCCCTCCGCGCGGCTTTCGAAAACGAACCATTGCGCCTGATCGCCGGGTACGCGCCATTCCCGCACCGCGGTCGTGGTCAAAACCCCCAGATCTTCGACCGGCCATGATCCATCAAGCGGCGGCGCATTCTCGGCGTTGGCATAGCTTGCCGCGGCAACATCTTGCAGGCCGCGGGCCGAAATCGTCACCCGAACAGGCAAACTCGGGTCCGACAAGGCCCGCATGCCAATGCAATAATCCCCCGCTGCCAAGGGCTGAAAATAGTCGATCCGGCTATTGAGATTATCGGCATCGTCATTCTCGGCCAGCAGCACACCCGACGCATCGAAGAGATAGATGTAAGGATCGGCCTGCTCATTTGTGGCGCTGATCGACAGCAGTTGCGGCGCAGCAAGGCTGAAGCGGTAATAGGGCACCGCATCGACGCTATTGGCCACTGTCACGCCTTTGCCCAAATCCGCATCGATCGGCCCTGTGCCCAAGGTGATCGCCGGGGTATCGGGCAAGCATGGGTCGATCCCCACAAAGGGGGCGCCACCCTGCCAATCGCCGAAACCACCGGCCAACCCGGCTGTCAGCGCTTGCATCTCAAGGCGGCTGACACGCAGATCGGCGCGCACCGCTTCACCACCAAAGCCCATCACGGCCAAGCAATAGACCCCCGGCTCCAGCGCAAGCTCGGCGCGGCTCGACACGCCGCCGCCACTGTCATCATCGATGACCAAAAGCCGCCCATCGGCATCGAAAAGTTCGATGATCGTGTCGCCATCCGGTGCCGCCGGTGCGGCCTCGACCCGGACAGGCGTCGTGGCGCTGAGTGAAAACAGCCCGACCGCGCGCGCCCCTGCTTGCGAGGCCACCGCCAGATCAAGGGCCGTCGCCGCATTTGCGATATCCGCGCCCGCCTGCCCCGGCCCCATCCATTGGCCGCCATCCCCGACCCCCGCACAAAGTCCGCTTTGCGCCCATACGGGTGCCGCCCATCCCAGAGATGAGATCGCGATCACGGCAAAGGCAGAGCGACGCAAGCACATGGCAAACTCCCAAAACACACAAGGGCGATGGCGCCCGTCACGGGCCACGCTAACCGCAGCGGGGCGCCCACGAAAGATGAAATCCGATCACGCGTCGGCCCAAGACACCCTCACCCTCTGGTCAGCGGCGCTGCATCGTCGCATATACTTGCGCGCATGA
>JAQCLA010000139.1 GCA_027592105.1 Pseudomonadota bacterium
CTTTATGAAATCAATAACTTAGATATGTAAAACTATTCCCACTCGATCGTCCCGGGGGGCTTCGACGTGATGTCATAGGTCACGCGGTTGATCCCCTTAACTTCGTTGATGATCCGCGTGGCGGTTTCGCCCAAGAAATCATGGCTGAACGGGTAGTAATCCGCCGTCATCCCATCAACGGAAGTGACCGCGCGCAGCGCGCAGGCGAAATCATAGGTCCGCCCATCGCCCATCACGCCGACCGTCTTGACCGGCAAGATCGCGACGAAAGCCTGCCAGATCTCATCGTAAAGCCCGTGGCGGCGGATTTGGTCGATGAAAACCGCATCGGCCTTGCGCAGGATATCGAGCTTTTCGCGCGTGATCTCGCCGGGGCAGCGGATGGCAAGGCCGGGGCCGGGAAAGGGGTGACGCCCGATAAAGCTGTCGGGCAGGCCAAGCTCGCGGCCAAGCGCGCGCACCTCATCCTTGAACAGCTCGCGCAAGGGTTCGACCAGCTTCAGCCCCATCTTTTCGGGCAAGCCGCCGACATTATGGTGCGATTTGATCGTGACCGATGGCCCGCCCGAGAAGCTGACGGATTCAATCACATCGGGGTACAGCGTGCCTTGCGCCAGAAAGGCTGCCCCGTCGATCCCATCGGCGTAATGCTGGAACACATCGATGAAGAGCTTCCCGATGGTCTTGCGCTTGACCTCGGGGTCGGAAACACCCTCAAGCGCGCTCAAGAACCGCTCGCTTTCCTCGGCATGGATCAGCGGCATGTTGTAATGATCGCGGAACATGGTGACGACCTGTTCGGCCTCGTCTTGGCGCAACAGCCCGTGATCGACAAAGACGCAGGTGAGTTGATCGCCAATCGCCTCATGGATCAACACGGCTGCGACCGATGAATCGACGCCACCCGATAGGCCGCAGATCACACGCGCATCGCCCACCTGCTCGCGGATGCGCGCAATCGCCTCTTCGCGGTAGGCACCCATGGTCCAGTCGCCCTTGAACCCCGCCATCTTGACGAAATTCTCATAGAGCTTTGCGCCATTGGGAGTGTGATGCACCTCGGGGTGGAATTGCACGGCGAAAAAGCGGCGCGCGAGATCTGCGGTGATCGCAAAGGGCGCACCGGGCGATGTGCCATAAACCGCAAACCCCGGCGCAATTTCCGAGACATGGTCGCCATGGCTCATCCAGACCTGTTCGCGGCCGCCATCGTTGAACCAGCCCTTGAGGAAATCAGCGCTCTCGCCTGCTGGCGTGACATAGGCGCGGCCGAATTCGGCCGTGGCGTGTTCGCCCGCTTCGACCTTGCCGCCCAGATCTTGCATCATCACCTGTTGGCCGTAACAGATGCCAAGGATCGGCAAGCCGCGCGCATAGACCGAGGCAGGTGGGCGCGGCGATCCATCCCGCGTCACGCTATCGGGGCCACCGGAAAAGATCACCGCCTTGGGCGCGAAATCGTCCAAGAACGCGTCGGTGACCTTTTGATAGGGGTGGATTTCGCAATAGACCTTTAGCTCGCGCAGGCGGCGGGCGATCAGTTGCGTTACCTGGCTGCCGAAATCGATGATCAGCAGGCGGTCATGGTCGTGCGGGGCGGGGGCGGCGTGCGTGCTCATGGGCAGTGCATTATGCCCCGGCGGCGATCCTTGCAAGCCCGCCGGGGGGCAGGATACGACGCCCATGTCGCTTTCCCGCGCGAGGTGCCGCAATCCGCCCTCGGCGCGCGCCTGCCGCGGGTTAGGAGATCGCATCATCACCTCATGAGGGGGACTTCGGGATATGTCGGTAGAAGAACAGACAGCAGCACGGCGGGTACGCGGCGGTGGTGGAGCGGCGCGGCGCGCCTCGCGTTCGGCCGTCAGCTTCGAGACCGCGCGCTTTATCGAGCGCAATATCCCCAATTTCGAGATCCTGAACGCCGAGGCGATCGAGATCATCGAGTACAACGCCGAAACCATCCTTGAAGAAATTGGCGTCAATTTCGTCGAAAACCCCGCAGCGCTTGCGCGTTGGCGCGCGGCTGGGGCCGATGTGCGCGGCGAGCGGGTGCATATCCCCCGTGGGCTGGCGCGCAAATTGATCGCGACAGCGCCGTCGCGTTTCACCCAAATCGCGCGCAACCCCGCGCGCAATGTCGAGATCGGTGGCAAATCGCTGGTCTTGGCGCCGGTCTATGGCCCTCCCTTCGTGCGCGATCGTGAAGGTGGGCGACGCTACGCCACCATGGCCGATTTCGAGATGTTCGTGAAACTGGGCTACATGTCGAAATGGCTGCATCACTCGGGCGGCACGATTTGCGAGCCGACCGATATCCCGGTCAACAAGCGCCATCTCGACATGCTCTATGCGCATATGTCGCTGAGCGACAAACCCTATATGGGCTCGGTCACCGAACCCGTGCGCGCGGCCGATTCGGTCGAGATGTCGCGTATCCTGTTCGGCGCGGATGTCGTCGATCAGAACTGCGTCATGACCTCGCTGATAAACATCAACTCGCCGCTGACCTTTGACGCCACCATGATGGGCGCGCTCGAGGTCTATGCCGCCGCCGGTCAGGCCTGCATTATCTCGCCCTTCATCGTGGGCGGCGCGATGGCCCCTGTGTCGGTCACAGGCACGCTGACGCAAGTGCTGGCCGAAGTGCTGGCAGGCGTGGCCTATAGCCAGCTCGTGCGCGCTGGTGCGCCGGTGATTTTCGGGGCCTTCGTCACCTCGATCGACATGAATTCCGGCGCGCCCACCTTCGGCACGCCCGAGGCGAGCCAGATCACCTATGGCGCGGGCCAACTCGCGCGGCGTCTGAACCTGCCTTATCGGTCGGGCGGGTCGTTCACCGGCTCCAAGCTGCCCGATGCACAGGCCGCCTATGAAACGGCCAATTCGCTGAACTCGGCGCTTTTGTCGGGTGTGAATTTCATGCTGCATGCCTGTGGCTGGCTTGAGGGTGGGCTTGTCGCCAGCCCCGAGAAATTCGTCATGGATGCCGACCAGCTCGGCATTTTGCACAAGCTGGCCGAAGGCGTGGCCTATGATGAGAATGCCCAAGCCATGGGGGCCATCCGCGAGGTGGGGCCGGGCGGTCATTACCTGGGCTGCGCCCATACGCAAGAAAACTACGCCTCCGCTTTTTGGCGCACCGGTGTCTTGGACTACAAACCCTATGAGACATGGTCCGAAGAAGGTGGCCGCTCGACCGAGGCGCTGGCGGCGATCAAGCTCGACAAGATGCTGGGCGATTATCAGCAGCCCTATCTCGATCCCGCCATCGACGAGGCGCTCAAGGCCTATATGGCCGAAAAGAAAGCCTCGATGCCTGACGCCTTCATGTAACGGCTAGCGCGTGCCTGCTTGGTTGCGGGCCGCGCATAAAAGCGCGCTCATCACCGCGACATGGCGGCTGGGGGAATAGCCCAAACCATCGCACAGGCGCGCGCTGTTGAGTTTGTCTTCTTCCGCCAGCAAGGCCGCGATCGGCCTGCGCGCTGCACGGCGCTGCGCATCATGTGTCAGCGCCGCCATGCGCGCCGCCGTGATTAAAAGCCGGGGGCGGTACATCGCGGCTAGCGTGGCGGTTAATTCGGTCATCGGTCAGCCTCCTTGGGAACAAAACCCAAAGCCCATGCTGACCCCGACGCCTGTGGTGTTGCTCACAGGCTTATCCACCGCACGCTGCGCGCTATCCGTTTACGAAATGGAAACAAATTCTCGAATATCCACAGAATTTAACCATTCAGTAATCAATTCGCCCAAATCCTTCTGACGTTGCCTTGTAACCAGTAGGGGTGTGTCATGACTTCGGCCTTTGCCGGAACCGGCCGTCTTTTGCCTGATCACTGCTGCGCCGCGTCGCATCTTGCCGATTGGCTGTCCGAACCCACACGCCAATACCTCGCCCATACCGCCGCTGGTCAATCGCTGCGCCAGATCGCGCGTATGACAGGCGAAGCTCCCTCCACGATTTGCCGCCGGATCCGTCGCATCGAAGACCGTCGCGACGATCCGCTTTTCGACGAAGCCTTGCGCCTGTTGGGCGCAGGGGCGGCGCAACTGCACCAGACCCAGACCCATGCAGAGGAGCCAACGACCATGACCGCCCCTTTCAGATCGCCCCAAGGCGATGAAGGAACAATTGCCCGCGAGGCACGCCGTATCTTGCGGCGCCTATGTGAAACCGACGCCGTGCTTGCCGTGGCGCAAGACCTTGATCGTGCCGTGGTGCTGCGCCCCGGCCCGGATGGCGAACAGACCCGCACCGCCGTGGTCGATCGCAGCGTCGCGCAAGCCTTCTTGATCAAGGATTGGATTTCCTGCCTCAAGGCCGGGCGCATCGCGCGCTATACCATCACCGCCGCAGGCAAGGCCGCGCTGCGCCGCTTGCTTGACGAGGATCGCCGCCGCCGCCAAGCCGCCCTTGGCTTTGCCGAGGCCGCCACCCCCTTTCAGGGCCAACACGCGATTTGGGGTGTGGCCCGCGTGGCCGAAGGCGGCAAAAGCCGCAAGCTGCGGGTCAATCTCGCCGAATCGCCGCTTGCGGCGCTTGGGCGGCGCAAAGGCCGCGATGGGCAACCCTTTCTCAGCCCTGCGCTTGTGCAGGCCGGTGAAAAGCTGCGCGAGGATTTCGAGCGCGCCCAAATGGGCCCGCGTGTGGGCCAGAATTGGGATCGTTTCCTGACCGGGGGCGACCGTGGCGGTTTTCTCAACGACAGCGGTCTGGCCGAGGGGCCACGCGCCGCGCGCGCCCGCGTCTCGGATGCGCTTGACGATCTGGGGCCGGGATTGGCCGATGTCGTGCTGCGCGTCTGCTGCTTTCTCGAAGGGCTCGAATCGGCCGAGAAACGGCTTGGCTGGTCGGCCCGTTCGGGCAAGATCGTGCTGAAGATCGGCCTGCAACGCCTGTTGGCCCACTACGCAGAACGCCACGGCTTTGTCCCAGCCCTGCGCGACTGAGTTGCACAGGGCGCATTTCGGCTTGCCGAAATTCCGCATGTGCTTTGCATGCGGATGGGGTAAACACCTCTTAACAGGAGGAGCGAGGCCCCATCCCATGCGTGATCTGAAGATCCCCGACCAGCGCCACCCGGAAAAGGCGCATCGTCCCGACAATGCCCAGCCCAAGAAACCAAGCTGGATCAGGGTCAAGGCCCCCGTCGGCAAAGGCTATCAGGACACGAGCCGGATCATCCGCGAAAACAAGTTGGTGACGGTCTGCGAAGAGGCAGGCTGCCCCAATGTCGGCGAATGCTGGAGCCAGGGCCACGCCACCATGATGATCATGGGTGAGATCTGTACGCGCGGTTGCACCTTTTGCAATGTCGCCACCGGCAAGCCACAGGCGCTCGACCTGTTCGAGCCGGGCCGCGTTGCTGATGCGGTGGCCAAGCTGGGGCTGAACCATGTGGTGATCACATCCGTGGACCGCGATGATCTGGACGATGGCGGGGCGGAACACTTCGCCATGACGATCCGCGCGATCCGCAAACGCGCCCCCGAGACCACGATCGAGATCCTGACCCCCGATTTTCTCAAATGCGCGCCCAGCGTTCTGGAAACCGTGGTCGAAGCACGCCCCGATGTCTTTAACCACAATCTTGAGACCGTGCCGGGCCTTTACCCCGAAGTGCGTCCGGGCGCGCGCTATTTTCACTCCCTGCTGCTGTTGCAGCGGGTCAAGGAACTTGATCCCGCGATGTTCACCAAATCCGGCATCATGGTGGGCTTGGGCGAGGATCGCCAATCTGTCTTGCAGGTGATGGATGACATGCGCGCGGCCGATGTCGATTTCCTGACCATCGGCCAGTATCTACAGCCCACACCCAAGCACCATGTCATCGACCGCTTCGTGCATCCCGATGAATTCGCCGCCTATGAGAAAGCCGCCTATGGCAAGGGTTTCTTGATGGTTTCGGCCACGCCGCTCACGCGCTCATCCTATCACGCAGGCGATGATTTCGCGCGGCTGCGCGATGCGCGTCTGGCCAAGCTGGGGCGAGGGTAAGGGTTACTCACCCACCGGCGGCAGCGCCTTGAGATAGGCGGCAAGGGCGAGCCTGTCGGCCTCGGGCAACATCGCCAAATTGGCGATCACTGAAACCATCGATCCGCCCGCGCTGTCGAAATCGGGGGTGAATCCATCGTTGAGATAGGCCGCGATCTCGGCTTCCGACCATGTCAGCTTGTCCGGCGTCAAGGCGGGGATCGTGCCGGACCCCGACGGGTTGGGCGCGCCTGCCATCCACCGCGTGCGATCAAGCCCACCCAACGCATCGCGCGGTGTGTGGCATTCGGCGCAATGCGAGAGCGCCTCGGCCAAATAACGGCCACGGGCTTGTGTCTCGGTCAAATCCCCGGTGATCGTGAAATCATCTTGCCGGTTCAGAATGTTCCACACGCCGACCGCGCGTCGGATGCTGAAGGGAAAGCCCAGATCATGCGGCTGGCTTGGCATAT
>JAQCLA010000140.1 GCA_027592105.1 Pseudomonadota bacterium
GTCATCCCCGGCCTGACAATCTTGCCCCCGCCCCTGCCCTTGGCCGAAGCCATCGCGCGCATCGCCGGACAGAATTGGCAGGTGCCGAACCTGCCGCGGCCTGCACCGCTTTACCTGCGCGCAGCCGATGCCGCGCCGTCCCGCGACGGCGGGCAGGTGATGTTGCCCGCATGACACCCGCCCGCATGGCCGAGATCCATGCCGCGGCTTTCGCCGGTCATGGCCAGATTTGGCCCGAGGGCGAGATCGCCGCGATGCTGGCCAAACCGCTCATCCATGCCGTGACCCTTGCGCAAGATGGCTTTGCCTTGGTGCAGATCATCCCCCCCGAGGCAGAGCTTTTGACCATCGCCATCAGCCCCGATGCGCAAGGCAAGGGGCATGGTCGCGCGCTCTTGGCCAGCGTGATGGCGCAAGCGCGGATCGCGGGGGCCACCCGCCTGTTTCTGGAGGTGGCCGCCGATAACCACGCGGCTTTGGCACTTTATCGTTCAACGCAATTCATCCAAACCGGCCAGCGGCGCGGCTATTATCAGCGCCCCGGCGGGGTTGCTGTCGATGCCATCACATTCGGCTGTGACCTCAGCGCCTAAAAACGCAGCATTCCTATGAAAAATTGACCCAAGGGCAGTTTCACCCTGCAAGGTTTTTGACAGAATCGAGTTGACCGCGCCGCCCGGCTACGCGCTTAATCGCGCAGGGGATGACGTATAATCCTTGGAAACATTCGCGATGCGCGGCACGACGTATGTGCCGCGATCCGGTCCAATTGGGAGTTAAATCATGAACATGAAAACCACGCTGATGGGCGCTGCTGCTGCACTTGCCATGACCGCCACGGGCGCGCTGGCCGATGGGCCGGCGATCATTTTCGACCTCGGCGGCAAGTTTGACCGCTCGTTCAACGAAGCGGCCTTTAATGGCGCAGAGCTTTGGGCCTCGGAAACCGGCGGCACCTACCGCGAGATCGAACTGACCTCGGATGCGCAGCGTGAACAGGCGATGCGCCGTCTGGCCGAAGCGGGCGCCAACCCCGTCGTGATGGCGGGCTTTAGCCAAGCGACCGCTTTGTCCGTCGTGGCCCCTGACTACCCCGACACCACCTTTGTCATCATAGATGGCGTGGTTGACGCCCCCAATGTGCGCTCGGTCATCTTCTCGGAACATGAAGGCTCCTACCTGGTCGGCATGCTAGCCGCCATGGCCTCTGAATCAGGCACCGTCAGCTTCGTGGGCGGCATGGATATTCCGCTGATCTCGCGCTTTGCTTGCGGCTATGCGCAGGGTGCCGCCGCCGTGAACGGCGACATCACCGTGATCGCGAACATGACCGGCACCACTGGTGCGGCATGGAACGACCCGGTGCGTGGTGGTGAATTGACCCGTGGTCAGATCGCCCAAGGCTCGGATGTGGTCTTTGCCGCCGCTGGCGGTACCGGGCTTGGCGTGCTGCAAGTGGCCGCCGATGAAGGCATCTTTTCGGTCGGCGTGGACAGCAACCAAAACCACCTTCACCCCGGTTCGGTCCTGACCTCGATGCTCAAGCGCGTCGATGTGGCCGTGCATGACGCCTTCACTACCGGCGCCGAAGTGGCGACCGGCATCCATGTCTTCGGCCTTGCCGAAGAGGGTGTGGGCTATGCGCTCGATGAGAACAACGCCGAGTTGATCACCGCCGAGATGCAGGCCGCCGTGGACACTGCGCGCGCCGCCATCATCGCGGGCGATATCATGGTGCATAACTTCACCGATGACGGCACCTGCCCCGTGCAGATGCAGTAAGCCTTGGTGAAGTGATACCGGCGCGGGCCGTGGTGCGATGAACACCGCGGCCCGTTCCACATCGGATGCATCCGGGGGATATGCGATCAGATGACCGACGCGCCAGCCATTGAACTCAGGGGCATATCCAAAGCCTTTGGCCCCGTGCAGGCCAACAAGGATATCGCGATGTCCGTCGCGCGCGGCACGATCCACGGGATCGTGGGCGAGAACGGCGCGGGCAAATCCACGCTGATGTCGATCCTCTATGGCTTCTACAAGGCCGACCGGGGCGAGATTTTCATCAATGGCAAAGCCACCGCCATTCCCGACAGCCAAGCCGCGATCCGCGCGGGCATCGGCATGGTGCATCAGCATTTCAAGCTGGTCGAGAATTTCACCGTGGTCGAGAATGTGATCTTGGGCGCCGAAGATGGGGCGATGCTGCGCCCCTCCATCGCCAAGGCGCGCAGGCTTTTGACCGAGCTATCCGAGGAATACGGGCTGAAAGTCGATCCCGACGCGATCATCGAGGATCTGAGCGTCGGCCATCAGCAACGGGTCGAGATCCTCAAACAGCTTTACCGCCATGCCGATATCCTGATCCTTGATGAGCCCACAGGCGTTCTGACCCCCTCCGAGGCGGATCAGCTGTTCCTCATCCTCGAACGGCTACGCGCCGAGGGGAAAACCATTATCCTGATCACCCACAAGCTGCGCGAGATCATGGAGATCACCGACACCGTCAGCGTGATGCGGCGCGGCGAGATGACCAATACGGTCAAGACCGCAGATACATCGCCCGCAGCACTGGCCGAGATGATGGTGGGCCGCAAGGTGCTGTTGCAGGTCGATAAAACCCAAGCCCAACCCGGCGAGGTGGTGTTATCCGTCCGTGATCTGCGCGTCACGCGCGGCGGGGTGACCCGGCTCAAGGGCGTGTCATTCGACATTCGGCGTGGTGAGATCCTCGGCATCGCGGGTGTGGCGGGCAATGGGCAGACAGAACTGCTCGAAGTGCTGGGCGGCATGATCGCGGCATCGGGTGGCAGTGTCAGCTTGTTTGGCCAACCCCTCGATATCACCGGAACCGCCGCCAATGGGCAGACGCGGCGCGCGCGCGGCATCGGCCATGTGCCCGAGGACCGGCAAACCGAAGGGCTAATCATGCCCTTCGAGGCATGGGAAAACGTGGCCTTCGGCTATCATTTCGACCCGAAATACAATTCCGGCCCGCTGATGGACAATGCCGCGATCCGCGCCGATTGCGCCGACAAGATGGCGCGCTACGATGTGCGCCCGCCCAATCCGCGCCTGCCTGCGCGCAATTTCTCAGGTGGCAACCAGCAAAAAATCGTGGTCGCCCGCGAGATGGACCGCGCCCCCGACCTGCTTTTGGTGGGCCAACCCACGCGCGGCGTCGATATAGGTGCGATTGAATTCATCCACAAACAGATCATCGCTCTGCGCGATCAGGGCAAGGCGATCTTGCTCGTCTCCGTGGAACTCGACGAGATCATGGGCCTATCCGACCGGATCGCCGTGATGTTCGACGGGCAGATCATGGGCGAACGCCTGCCGCAGGACACCGACCAGAACGCGCTTGGCTTGTTGATGGCGGGCGTGACCGAGGGGGCGGCATAATGGACAAGATGCCGAAATGGGCCGATGTGGTGCTCATCCCGCTGATCAGCGTGATCCTTGCGCTTTTGGTGTCAGGTTTGGTCGTGGCGATCATCGGCGAAAGCCCTTGGCGGGCGATGCAGGTGATGGTCAAGGGCGCTTTCGGCTCGGCCTATGGCTGGGGCTATACGCTTTATTACGCCACGAATTTCATCTTCACGGGGCTGGCCGTCGCAGTGGCCTTTCACGCGCGGCTTTTCAATATCGGGGGTGAGGGGCAAGCGGCCCTTGGCGGCTTGGGCGTCGCGGTGATCTTGCTGGCTGTGGATTGGCCGCATTGGACCCTCGCGCTTGCCGCCGCGATGGGCTTTTCCATGCTCTTTGCCGCCACATGGGCCGCGATCCCGGCCTATCTGCAAGCCAAGCGCGGTAGCCATATCGTGATCACGACGATCATGTTCAACTACATCGCCTCGGCGCTTTTGGTCTATTTGCTCGTCAATGTCCTCCGCGTGGAAGGGTCGATGGCGCCGGAAAGCGCAAGCTTCGCGGCCGCGACCCATCTGCCAAGCGCGGCCGATTTCGCGGGCGGGCTTGGCTTTCGCGGCTCGACGCCACTCAACATCTCGATCTTTTTGGCGTTGATCGCCTGCGTGCTGGTCTGGCTTTTGATCTGGCGCACAAGGCTGGGCTACGAGATCCGCGCCTTTGGCCATTCCGAAACGGCGGCCGTTTATGCGGGCATCAACCCCACCAAGATCATCATGATCACCATGCTGATCTCGGGCGCGCTGGCGGGCATGATGGCGATCAATGTCGTGATGGGCGAGGCCGAGCGCTTGGTGCTCGATTTCGTCGAAGGGGCGGGTTTCGTGGGCATCGCGGTGGCACTCATGGGCCGCTCGCACCCGGTGGGCGTGGTGCTGGCCGCCCTTCTCTTCGGCGCGCTTTACCAAGGCGGGGCCGAGTTGCAGTTCGAAATGCCCGCCATCAGCCGCGAGATGATTGTCGTGATCCAAGCCCTCGTGATCTTGTTCACCGGCGCGCTCGACAACATGGTGCGCATGCCGGTGCAAAAGCTTTTCCTCGCGCTCAAGCGCCGCCGCGATGACGCCGCGCGCCCCAACCCGACGGAGTGAGATCATGGATTTCCTGACCATCTTGCAAATCCTTGACAGCACCGTCCGGCTGGCCACACCGCTTTTGCTCGCCTGCCTCGCCGGGCTATGGTCGGAACGCGCGGGCATTTTCGATATCGGGCTTGAGGGTAAGATGCTGATCGCGGCGTTTTTCGCCGCCGCCATCGCCTATACCTCGGGCTTGGTCTGGGTCGGGCTCTTGGCCGGGATCGCCGCCTCGATAGTGCTGGCACTTTTGCATGGCTTGGCCTCGATCACCTTTCGGGGGAATCAACTGATTTCCGGCGTCGCGATCAATTTCTTGGCCGCCGGTCTGGCCGTGGTGATCGCCCAGACATGGTTCGCTCAAGGCGGCCGCACCCCGCAGCTGTCGTCGGATGCGCGTTTTGCCAATATCGAATTGCCGGGCGCGGCAACCCGCATCCGCGACATCGCCCAGCAAGGGCCGCTGGGGCAAACCTATTCCGAGCTGATCTCGGGCCATTCGATCCTTGTCTATCTGGCATTGGCCTGCGTGCCGCTGACTTGGTGGCTGCTGTATCGCACGCGCTTTGGCCTGCGGCTGCGCGCGGTGGGCGAAAACCCGGCCGCGGTCGACACAGCTGGGATCTCGGTCGTGGGCCTGCGCTTTGCCGCCGTGCTGATCGCGGGCGTTTTGTGCGGGATCGCCGGGGCGTACCTTTCAACCGCGCTCTCGTCTGGTTTCGTCAAGGATATGAGCGCCGGGCGCGGTTTCATCGCGCTGGCCGCCCTCATCTTCGCGAAATGGCGGCCTTGGTATGCGCTGTCGGCTTGCCTTTTGTTCGGGTTCTTCGACGCGGTCGGCAATCGCTACCAGAACATCCAGCTGGGCGAGTTCATCGTGCCGGTGCAGTTCATGCAGGCCCTGCCCTATATTCTCGTGGTCATCGTACTGGCGGGCCTTGTAGGCAAGGCCATACCGCCGCGCGCGGGGGGGGAGCCCTATGTCAAAGAACGCTGAAGATCTGGCCAGTTTCATCCGCGATCGCGCAGGGGCTGAGCCGCCCGCCTACGGCATGGTGCTTGGATCGGGCCTTGGCCATATCGCCGATCACGTCGATGGCGTGGCGATCGACTACGCCGACCTGCCCGGCTTTCCCCATGCGGGCGTGTCGGGGCACAACCCCAAGCTGGTCATCGGCGATCTGGAGGGGTGCCGCGTCGCCATTTTCGGAGGCCGCGCGCATTACTACGAAAGCGGGCGCGGCGATGCGATGCGCCTGCCCTTGGAGGTGCTGAAGGCACTGGGGGGCGAGCGGCTGATCCTGACCAATGCAGCGGGATCGATGCACCCCGATCTTGATCCGGGCGATCTGATGCTTTTGTCCGATCATATCAATTTCTCGGGCCTGAACCCGCTGATCGGCGAGAAAACCGATGCCCGTTTCGTGCCGATGACGCAGGCCCATGACCCCGATCTGCGCGCCGCACTGAAAGCCGCAGCATTGGCCGAAGATATCCCCCTAATGGAGGGGGTCTATGCGTGGTATTCCGGCCCCTCGTTCGAGACACCTGCCGAGATCCGCGCGATCCGTATCCTCGGGGCCGATGCGGTGGGCATGTCGACCGTGCCCGAGGTGATCTTGGCCCGTTT
Source organism: Pseudomonadota bacterium (assembly GCA_027592105.1). GTDB lineage: Bacteria > Pseudomonadota > Alphaproteobacteria > Rhodobacterales > Rhodobacteraceae > Roseicyclus. Next base: position 6,139 of record JAQCLA010000140.1, read on the forward strand.
CTTGGGTCTCAAGGTCGCGGCGATCTCGACCATCACCAACAAGGCGGCGGGGCTGTCGGACGAGCAGATCAGCCATGAGCATACCAAGGCGATGGCACCCTTGGGCGCGGCCAAGCTCGAGCGCATCTTGCGGCGCATGCTGCGCGGCTAAGGGGGGCAGCCTTTCAGGCGAAGGCCGCTTCCAGCGCGATCTCGACCATATCGGCAAAGCTCGATTGCCGGTCGGCCGCGGGGAGTTCTTCCTTGGTGATCAGGTGATCGGAAATCGTTAGTACCGCCAACGCCCGCACCCCGTAGCGCGCGG
>JAQCLA010000141.1 GCA_027592105.1 Pseudomonadota bacterium
CACGGCCGCGGGTTTGCCCTTGGCGAATGCCCGCTCGATCGCGGGGGCAAGGGCTTGATCGCTCAACCCACCGCCACGGGCCGAGGCCACGATGACGCCCGACAGGCGGATCACCGAGACGATAGGATCTTTTGCGACAAAGGGGATGAAACGTTTCATATGATGCGATGTAGAGTGCCGTTTGCGACGGAACAAGGCGGCGGCCATGTTATCATGGCGATGTGGTTTGCATGCATCGGGTGTGGTCTTGGGCGGCGTGGTGGCATGGGGGGCGCTGCCCCCCCGGGCTACGCCCGTCCCCCCGGAGTATTTGGAAAGCAAAGATGGGCCGGACGCGTCAGGCGGGGCCCCCGCGCAAGCGGTCGCGCAGGGTGGTTTTGAGCACCTTGCCGTAATTGTTGCGCGGCAAATCGGCGATCTGAATATAGGCCTTGGGGCGTTTGAACCGCGCAAGTTCGGTGAGCAGATGGGCATCGAGTATTGCGGGATCGGGTGTGGTGCCGGCCGCAGGAACGACAAAGGCCACCACCTCTTCACCCCATTCGGGCGATGGGCGACCCACCACCGCCACCGCATGGATCGATGGATGTGTCAGCAACACCTCTTCGATCTCGCGCGGGTAGATATTGGTGCCGCCCGAGATGATCACATCCTTGGAGCGGTCGACCAAGGTCAGGTAGCCGTCGTCATCAAGATGACCCAAATCGCCAGTTTTCAGCCAGCCATCATGCAAGGCCGCGGCACTGGCGTCGGGGTTGTTCCAATAGCCGGGCATGACGGGTGTACCGCGTACCATGATCTCGCCTGTTTGGCCGGGGGCGAGGGGCTGGCCCCTGTCATCGACGATGGCAAGCGTCACGGCGCTTTGCGCGCGCCCGACCGAGGCGAGGCGCTGTTGCCAGCGCGTGTGGCTGCGATCGGCGATATCGGCGCGCGACAGGGCGGTGATCGCCATAGGACATTCACCTTGCCCATAGATCTGGACAAAGCGAGGGCCGAACCATGCGACCGCCTCTTCGATATCGGCGCGATACATCGGGCCGCCGCCATAGACGATGGTCTTGATCCCATGGCCGCGCGCGCCGCGCGTCTTAGCCGCATCGGTCAGGCGGCGCAGCATGGTGGGGGCCATGAACATGGATGTGGGGCCATGCGCAGCCGAGAGGGCGAGAATTTCATCGGGGTCGAACCCGCCCGAGCGCGGCACGATATGGCGCGCTGCCATCCGCAGATGAATGGCGGCATAAAGCCCTGCGCCATGGCTCATCGGGGCGGCGTAGAGCGCGGCATCATCTTGGCTGACTGGATCGACATCGACCGGGTAGCACAGCGAGGCAGCGGCCAGCATGCCATGGGTGATCTGCACCCCCTTGGGTCGCCCCGTGGTGCCGGAGGTGTAGAAAAGCCATGCCAGATCATCAGGCTTGCGCGCCGCGATGGGGGCGGGCGGGCCGCTGGTCATCGCGGTGAAATCGGGCCCATCGAGCGCGATGACCGGCTGCGCGGTTTCACTGGCCAGATCGGCGCGGCGCGCCTTGCTGGCAAAGACATGGCTTGCGCCGCTGTCTTGCAGGATAAAGGCGATTTCCTTGGCATGCAGCTTGGCATTGATCGGCAAGACGGCGGCACCCGCGATCCAGACCCCGCACATGGCGACAAGGTAGTCAGGCGTATTGGCAGAACACAGCGCGACCCTGTCGCCCTTGCCGAGCCCACGATCGATCAAGGCGGTCGCAAGGGCAGCGGCGCGGGCGTGCAACAGCGCGTAATCCGCCACGAGATCGCCGCCATGCAGCAAGGCGGGGCGCGCACCCGCGACACAGGCGGTCCGTTCTAGCCAATGGGCAATGTTCATCCAAACCTCTTGCGTCAGGCGTTGGTGCCATCTTCCGCGTCTGGCGCGCACAGGCAAGGGCCGCTAGAATCACTCCGGGCCATGCAGGAGAGCCGACGTGCCGCATGATATCGTCATCTTGGGCGTTTTCGTCGCCGATGCCGCCTTTCGCAGCGATCGCTTGCCTGTCTTGGGCGAGACCAAGATCGCCACGGGCTTTACGCTCGGGCCGGGCGGCAAAGGGTCGAACCAAGCGGTGGCCGCAGCAAAGGCAGGCGGCGATGTGGGGTTCATCACGCGCATCGGTAGGGACACATTCGGGCAGATGGGCGTGCAGCTTTGGGCGGCGGCAGGCGTCAGCGCCTTGGTCACGCATGACCCCGATCACCCCACAGGAGCGGCCGGGATTTTCATCGAAGAGGGCAGCGGGCGGAATGCGATCTTGATCAGTCCGGGCGCGGCCGGTTCCATCACCTTGGCCGATCTTTCCCCCCATGCGGCGATCATCGCGGGGGCCAAGGTGGCGATGACACAGTTGGAACAACCCGTCGATGTGGCCCATGAATTCTGCCGCATGGCGCGGGCCGGCGGGGCGATCACGATCCTCAACCCGGCACCAGCGGCGGCGTTGCCTGCTGGGATGCTGGCGCTTTGCGATTTCGTCACCCCCAATGAGACCGAGGCAGAGGCGCTGACCGGGATCAAGGTGACCGATACAAACAGCGCCACGGCGGCGGCAAAGGCGCTTTTGGCACAAGGTGTGCGGCGGGCTGCGGTCATCACCTTGGGGGCCAATGGCGCGCTTCTTTGCGATCAGGGGGGTGCGCGTCATGTGCCGCCGATCGATGCGGGTCGCGTCGTCGACACGACCGGGGCGGGCGATGCCTTCAACGGCGGATTTGCCTGCGCCTTGGCGCAGGGGATGGAACTGAACGCTGCCCTCGATTTCGCCACCGCCGTTGCGGCTATCTCGGTCACGCGGCCAGGGACGGCAGAGGCGATGCCAACCCGCGCCGAGGTAATGGCGCTTTTGCAGCGTTAATCGAGCAGCGCTGCTTGTTCAAAGACCGCGCGGGCAGCGGCGTGATGCGCTTTTGGCAAGGCCTCGAAAAACCGCGCGCGGATTGCCGGCCATTGCGGTGCGGCCGCCAAAAAGCGGAACCGATGATAATGCAGGATATGGGCATCGGGCGTCAGGGCGATGTCACTGCCGCGATAGGACAGCGCGTAGTTCCAGCTTTCATCCAGCACATGCGCCTTGTAGCCAAAGCGCGCCATCGCTAGCGGAAGCGTGATCTGGTCGAGCCAAGGCCGCTTGTTGGCGATTTTGCAATTGTGGTCGAAATCCACCGCGGTTTCGAGCCAATGCGCGGCAAAACGCTTGCCACCTGCACCGGGGCTTTCGGGCATGGCGACCAGACCTGCGTTGAAATAGGGCAGGTTCTCGGGCCGATCACCGCGCAACAGTCGCACGCGTGTGGTGGGCAGCGGCAGGTCATAATGGCCATAGGCTCGTTCCCAGCGCTCATCCGGGCCCCATGTGGCGCGCCCCTCCGGCGCGGCTGCGACATGATCATCGGGCAGGTCGGACAGCGTGGTCAGATCGCGCAGACAAACCATGTCGGTATCGAGAAAGATCGACCATCCCGGACCGCGCCAATCGGTTGCAGCGACGATCTTGTTGCCATGCGGATAGGGCTTTGCCCATTTTGGCGGCGCGGGCAGCGGGCGCAGCGACACACCCGCCACGCGGTAAATCGCCTGCGTGACCGGGCCAATCCGGGGCAACCAATCGGCACTGGCATAAGCATAAAGATGCACATCGCGCCGATCTTGATGGGCATGGGCAAGGGTTGCGGCCAAAAGCCAAGACTGGATTTCCAGCCTTTCCCCGTCGGCAACAAAGAAAATATGCGTGTCCGCCATGCGCGACCTGCCCCAATTACGCGACCATTGCGCGAAAGATGCACAAATCGCGCAGGGCTGGCCAGATCAGATGGCCAGATCGGCGACGAAAATACCCGCGTGACCACCAGCGCAGGCCGCAACCAATATCCCACCTGCGCGGATATGGTCGGGATGGGCCTCATAGGCCAGATGGGCCGCGCGGTCGGCAAAACTGACGCTAAAGCCATAGGTGAAGCGGGCCGATTTCCCCTCGAAATCAAGGTTGGGGCCGTGCGCAAAGCCCGCCGCGCCGGCAACTGCATCGCAAACCGTGGCGAGGATCGGCATCGCGGCCTTGATCTGGTCCAAGCCTTGCGCGCTTGCGGGTTCCAGCAAGACGATATGATGGAGCATGACCCTACCCTTCGATCAAAATGGCGCGAAAATCATTCACATTGGTCAGCGTCGGCCCCGGCACCACCTGTCGGTTGATCGCGGCGAAAAAGCGATGCGCATCATTGCGCGCCAAAGCGGCCTTGGGATCAAGGCCTGCGGCGTTCGCAAGGGCCAGTGTGTCGGGGCCGATCACGGCACCCGCCACCTCGGCCGCGCCATCAACCCCGTCGGTGTCGCAAGCGATGGCATGGATGCCCGCCGCACCCTTGAGGGCCAGCGCAAGGGCCAGCGCATATTCGGCATTCGGCCCGCCGATGCCGTCGCCCCGCCGCGTGACGGTCAACTCTCCGCCCGACAAGATCAACCGCGGCCCCTTGGCCGCCAGCGCCAGCTTGGCGTGGTGTGCAGCGACATCGCGCGCTTCACCCTCGATCGCGTCGCCAAGGATATCGACAGCATAGCCCTGCGCGCGGGCCAGTGCGGCGGCGGCCTCCAGCGATTGGGCAGGCGCGGCATAGATCACATTCTCGACCCGCGACAGGCGGGGATCATCGGGGCGCACCGGGTCGCCCCCCGCCGCAAGATAGGCCTTGATCGCAGGCGGCGGTGTCACGCCCCAACGATCCAGTGCCGCCAGCGCGCGCGCCGCGCTGCCCTCATGGCCGACCGTGGGGCCAGAGGCGATATCGCCCGGATCATCGCCCGGCACATCCGAGATCATCAGCGCCAGCATCCGCGCAGGATATGCAGCCGCCGCCAACCGCCCGCCCTTGACCGCCGAGATTTCCTTACGGATGCCGTTGATCTCGCCAATGGGCGCACCCGAGGCCAAAAGCGTCCCGGTCAAAGCCTGTTTTTCATCCAAGGTGATGCCAGCCGCAGGTGCGCACAGCAGGGCCGAACCACCACCCGAGATCAGCGCGAGAATGAAATCATCCGCGCCGTAGCCCGCGACCAGATCCAGCATGCGCCGCGTCGCGGTGACACCGGCTTGATCGGGGACGGGATGCGAGGCCTCGACAATCTCGATCCCCTGACAGGGGCGGCCATAGCCGTAGCGCGTGATCACCAAACCTTCGCAGGGGCCCCATGCGGCCTCGACCGCTTCGGCCATGCGCGCGCTGGCCTTGCCTGCGCCGATGACCAGCACCCGGCCCGCGGGTTTGGGCGGCAAGGCTTTGGCCAAGCTTTGCATCGGGTCGGCAACGGCGACAGCGCGGTCAAACATCGCGCGCAACAACAAATCTGGGTTCATGTCTGATTTCCAAGGCTAGAGGCGCGCGCGACCAAGCGTACAGCGCTGCGCAATTCAGGCGCGGGGCGATCTTGGTCCACCATCCAAGCCAAAAGCCGCGCGGCGGTGTCTTGGGCGAAGTGCGCGATATCGCATGAAACCGAAGAAAGCGGCGGCCAGCTTTGGGCTGCTTCTTCGATATCGTCGAAACCCACCACGCGGAACCCTTGCCCCACGGGCCGCCCGGCGCGGGCAAAACCCGTCATCAAGCCCAGCGCGACGAGATCGTTGAAGCAGATCGCGGCATCGACCTGCGGGTGATCGGCGATCAACTGGTCGGCAGCTTGCAGGCCAAAGCCGCGCGTGGATTTGCCATGCAGCGCCACCTCGGCGATGCCGGCCTCGCGCAGCACCTCGCGCCAGCCCGATTTGCGCTCACGCGTGATCGCCCGCCCCGGCAAACCACCGACAAAGGCGATGTTGCGCGCACCTTGTTCGATCAAGTGGCGCGTGGCGGCGGCACTGCCGTCGGCATAGTCGAAACTGGCGAAGGGAAAAAGTTCCGTGCGCTCATCACCCTTGCGCAACACCTGGCACACAGGCAGGCCGGTGCGCGCCAATTGGTCGAAGGTCTTACTGCCCTCGCCATAGACCGGCGAAATGACCAAAGCGGCCACACCATGTTCGATCATCGAGGCGACAAGTTTAGCCTGGAGCGCGGGGTCTTCATCGGAATTCGCGATTACCGTCGCATAGCCGTGCGAGGCCAGCGTCATTTGCAGCGTGGTGGCAAATTCAGTGAAAAACGGGTTGCGCAAATCATTGATCACCAAGCCCACCAGCCCAACCGAAGCCGAGCGCAGATTGGCCGCCGCGCGGTTATAGACATAGCCAATCTCGGCCATGGCCGTTTGCACGGCCGCACGCGTGCCGGGCTTGACCTGCGGCGAGCCCTGCAACACGAGCGATACGGTGGATTTCGACACGCCCGCGCGGGCGGCGACATCCAAAATGGTCGGACGACGT
>JAQCLA010000142.1 GCA_027592105.1 Pseudomonadota bacterium
ATTGCCGTGGATGCCCATCTTTTCTTCGATCTTGCCGCATGACACGGCGTTGCGCGCGCCAAGGCTGCCGTCACCATTCACCAAGACTTTTGGCACGATGAAAAGCGAGACACCCTTGATCCCCTCGGGGCCGCCGGGGATTTTCGCCAAGACCAGATGCACGATATTCTCGGCCATGTCGTGTTCACCGGCCGAGATAAAGATCTTTTGGCCCGTCACCTTGTAGCTGCCATCGGCTTGCGGCTCGGCGCGGGTGCGCATCAAGCCCAGATCGGTGCCGCAATGCGGCTCGGTCAGGTTCATGGTGCCGGTCCAGTCGCAAGCGACCATTTTCGGCAGATAGGTGGCTTTCTGATCCGCGGTGCCATGGGCAAGGATCGTCGAGGCCGCGCCGTGGGTCAGACCTTTGTACATGGTAAAGGCTTGGTTGGCGGCCGAAAAATACTCGCCCACCGCTGTGCCCATCACATAAGGCAGGCCTTGGCCGCCGAATTCCTCGGGCATGTCGATGCCGGGCCAGCCCCCCACTTTCATCTGGGCAAAAGCATCCTTGAAGCCGGGCGGCGTATAGACCACGCCGTTTTCCATCTTGCAGCCCACCGTATCGCCCACCGGGTTGAGGGGCGAAAGCACCTCGGCCGCGATCTTGCCCGCCTCATCCAAGATGGCGGCGGTGAAGTCGCGATCCAGATCGCTGTAGCCGGGAATGTCGCTTGCGACGATGTTCAGCACATCATGCAGCACATATTGCATGTCTTTGCTGGGGGCGGTGTAGCTGGGCATGGTGAGAGCTCCCGTTGTTTGATGGGTGCGGAACTGGTCTGGTTATTGGGCGGCGCGATGCGGGGTGCCGACAGTCGCCAGCATCTCTTCCACGAGGCCCATTTGCGATTTCAGGTCGTAGATGGCCACGTCAAGTTCGGCGCGTTGACGCTCCATGTCTTGCAGGCGGTCGCGCGCGATATCGAGGGTGCGGCTCAGCTGTGTCTCCTGCTGGTCGCCGACATAGTAGAGATCGAGAAGCTGACGGATCTCCTCGAGGCTGAAGCCGAAGCGCTTGCCGCGCAAGATCAGCTTGAGCCGGGCGCGGTCACGCTTGGAAAACAGCCGCTTTTGGCCGATGCGGGCCGGAAAGAGCAGCTCTTTTTGTTCATAGAAACGCAATGTGCGCGGCGTTACCGCGAAAGCATCGCACATCTCGCGTATCGTCATTTCATCTGCGGTCATGTGTGGATCGTCCATGTCGAACATCGTTGATCGGCCGCCTCTGGCTATGAGTCGGCACAAGGATTACACGATAGCATGACGTTGACGTAAAGGCGACGTTGCGTCACTTCCGTCGGTGACGGAGCGTCATTTGGCCCGCTTCGAAGGATCACCGCGCTTGCCGTGGGCCGTGGCATGGGCAAGATAGCGCTATGAGTGATCCGTGCGCCGTTGTCCCTGTTGCGCTGCCATTGCAGCAAGCTTGCGTCTGTTTGGGCAACCATCAGCGGTCGCGCCCACCGCGCATCCTGCATCAATATTGGGATCGCGACCCGCCAGACCAGATCCGCAAACTTCTGGCCCATTGCGCGAAAGTCTGCGCGGGGGCGGACGTGATCCATCGGGTTTGGGATGCACAAAGCGGCGCAGCACTTTTGGCCGACGGCTTTCCAGATATCGTTGTGCGCGCCTATGAGATCGCGCCGCATGCGGCGATGAAAAGCGATATTTTGCGGATGGCTGTCATGCACCGATATGGCGGGATTTATTTGGACGCCGATATGGCGCTGCGCGTGGAAACGGGGCCATATCTCTGGCTCTCTTTCACGGATGCGCTTTTGTTCAAGTGGAACCTGCCCGAGCGCCAAAATAGCCCCAATTGGTGCATGGGGTTTCAAGCAGGCCATGATCTGGCGTGGAACGCGCTTTTGCACATGTCCAACCGGATGGTGGCCGCCGTCGAGGCCGAAGGGGAAGGCGCGATCAGCCGTGCGCTTGCCTTGGGGCCGGGGGCGCTGACCGAGGCGTTGGGCGGTTGGATCGCCGCCCATGGCGCAGACGGGATCACCATTCTCGATGTGAACGAAGCCTATCGCATGGTCCAGAATGGGCCGGAATTGCTCAAAGCACCTCTGGCCTATAAATCCTCACCCTTGCATTGGTTGGTCGCAAGCCTGCGCCCGCGTTAAGCGCGTGCCGTCGCATCGCGCAGGTCGCGCAGCTCGGCGATGATTTCGTCCAACTCGTTGCGGCGTTTGGCCAGTTCGGCCAATTGCGCATCGGCCAGCGCCAGCCATGTCTTGCGCTGCAATTCACCTTGTGGATCGGCGCCATACATCTCCAGCCATTGGCGGATTTGTTCGAGCGAAAAGCCAAAGCGTCGCCCGCGCAGGATCAGCGTCATCCGCGCCACCTCGCGCGGGCCGTAGAACCGCGCCCGTCCTTCGCGCTCGGGAAAAAGCAGCTCGATATATTCGTAATGGCGCAAGGTGCGCGGTGTGACGTCAAAGTGGGCGCACATCTATTTGAAATTCAGCCGTTCTGTCATACGCGATACCCCCCGGATCATCATGGCCGCGACAGTTCGGCCAAAGCATACAGGCAACTGCGGCCAAGCATAGAAAAACGCATGCCATCGCGAAAGCCCCGCATCCCCTTGCGCCGCGCGCCCAGCCGGGGGAGATTGCACCCAAAGCATCAGGCGGGACAGTGATGGATCAAACAAGCGCGGACAAGGCGCGTATCGCGCGCCAATTCATCGAAGCGATCCCTTTTTCGCGCGCATTGCAAATGCGGCTCGAAGAGATCGGCGAGGGCGTGGCCGTGATTTCCATGCCTTGGTCCGAGATGATCGTGGGCGATCCGACATTGAGCGTGGTTCACGGCGGTGCGGTCTCGGCCTTGATGGATACTTGCGGCGGTGCTGCGGTAATGAGCCATCCACAGGCGCTGGCCGGCACGGCAACGATCGATCTGCGCATCGATTACATGCGCGCGGCCACCAGCGGCCAGCGCATCACCGCACGGGCGGAATGCTATCACCTGACACGCTCGGTGGCCTTCGTGCGCGCCGAGGCGTGGGATGAGGATCGCACCCGCCCTGTGGCCGCCGCAACCGGGGCCTTCACGGTCGAGCGGATCACCCCGCGCGATGGGGGCAGGTCATGAGATCGCCCCGCCCGCCCGAACCCGTCGCCTTGATCAAGCAACGCCGCGACAGCACCTTGGCAGCGCTCGTGGGCGCTGTGCCCTATATCGGTTTTCTGGGCGTCACCTTTGATCGGCGCGGCGATGAGCTGACCGCCGTGCTTGGCTATGATGACAAGCTGATCGGCAACCCGCTGGTGCCTGCGTTGCATGGGGGGGCTATCGCCTCGTTCCTCGAGGTGACGGCGATCATGGAATTGTCGTTCAACATGCTTTGGGATGATGTGGAGCAGGGCCGGATCGATGCCGAGAACCTTGGCGCTGCAACCCTACCGCGCCTGCCCAAGACAATCGATTTTACTGTTGATTACCTGCGCAGCGGTCTGCCGCGTGACGCCTATGCGCGCGCGCGGGTGAACCGACAGGGGCGGCGCTATGCCTCGGTGCATGTCGAGGCATGGCAAGACCATCGCCAAAAGCTTTTCGCGCAGGCCACGGGCCATTTCCTGATGCCGCCGCGCGATGGCTGACAGGGGCGATCAAAGCCCGCTCAGCCATGGCCGGGTGCTGCGCATCGCGCTGCCCGTGGTGGTGTCGAATGCGACCGTGCCGCTGTTGGGTCTGGTCGACACGGGCGTCGTGGGCCAGCTGGGCGATCCCGCACCGATCGGGGCCGTGGGTCTGGGCGCGGTGATCTTGACCTCCATCTACTGGGTGTTCGGCTTTTTGCGCATGGGCACGGTGGGTCTGGCAGCTCAGGCCATCGGCGCGGGTGACCGGGCCGAGGTGGCGGCCCTTCTCAGCCGGGTGTTGCTCATCGGGGGCGGGGCGGGGCTTGTGCTGATCGCGCTGCAATGGCCGATCATCACGCTGGCCTTATGGATATCGCCTGCCTCAACGGCGGTCGAGGGGTTGGTGATCGCCTATCTGGGCATCCGGATCTTTTCGGCGCCAGCCGCGATCGCGGGCTATGGCATCACCGGCTGGCTGATCGCACAAGAGCGCACAGGCGCGGTTTTGGCGCTGCAGCTTTGGCAAAACGGGCTCAACATCGTGCTCTCGGCATGGTTCGTGCTGGGGCTGGGGCTGGGTGTGCCGGGGGTGGCGCTGGCCACGCTGATCGCGGAATGGGCGGGGCTGGCGCTGGGCCTATGGCTGTGTCGGGCAGCGTTCAAACTGCCTGCTTGGCGCGATTGGGCGCGTGTGTTCGACCGGGCGCGGCTGTTGCACATGGCGCGGGTCAATGGCGATATCTTGATCCGCTCGGTTCTTTTGATGCTGGGCTTTTCCTCGTTTCTGGTGCTGGCCGCCGATTTCGGGGATGTGCCGCTCGCGGCCAATCAGGTTTTGATCCAGTTCGTCTATGTCACCGCATATGCGATGGATGGTTTCGCCTTTGCCGCCGAAGCCTTGGTGGGCCGCGCGATGGGTGCGCGTGACCGCGCGCGGCTGAGGCGTGCCGCCATGATGACGAGCATGTGGGGGCTGGTCGTTTGTGTCGTGATGGCCAGTGTCTTTGCGATCTGGGGCGGGGCCTTGATCGATCTGATGACCACGGCGCCCGATGTGCGACTGGCCGCGCGCGACTTTTTGCCGTGGATCATGGCGGGGGTGCTGATCGGCTGGGCCTCGTGGATGCTGGATGGGATCTTCATCGGGGCCACACGCACGGGCGATATGCGCAACATGATGGCGGTCAGTTTCGCGGGCTATGTCTTGTTTGTGCTGCTGCTGGTGCCGCTCTGGGGCAATCACGGGCTATGGGCGGCATTGGTGGGGTTTTTCGCGCTGCGCGGTGCGACGCTTGCGCTGCGCTACCCGGCCTTGGAACGCAGCGCGGGGTAGGGCGCGGATCTTCGTCTGAAAATGCGGCGTCACACCCAGTCTTTGACACCGCTTCCGGTGATCTCGGACAGCTTGGCGACCCCTTCCGCGCGCGCGCGCGCCTCAAGCCCCCGTGCGATGCGCGCGGCAAGCGAGATGCCACCATAGACAAGCCCGCTATAAAGCTGCACCGCGCTGGCGCCTGCGCGCAGCTTTTCCCAAGCCTGCTCCACACTTGCCACCCCGCCCACACCGATCAGGGGCATGGTGCCGCCAGTCAGCTGATAGAGCCGCGCCAGCACCTGCGTCGATCGCGCAAAAAGCGGCGCGCCCGACAGCCCGCCCGCCTCGCCGCGGTGCTGGCTGGCCAGCCCCTCGCGTGCGAGCGTGGTATTGGTGGCGATAATGCCCGCGATGCCAGTGGCTTGTGCCACCTCGGCAATCTCGGCCAATGCGTCATCCTCCAGATCGGGGGCGATCTTGAGAAAGATCGGGATCGGGCGGGCCAGATCCGCGCGGGTGGCCATTACGCCGTCGAGCAAGCTTTGCAAGGCCGCGCGCCCCTGCAATTCGCGCAGCCGCTCGGTGTTGGGCGAGGAGACATTGACCGTGGCGAAATCGACGAACGCTCCGCAGTGCGCCAAGACGGTGGCGAAATCAGCCGCGCGGTCGGTGCTGTCCTTGTTGGCCCCGAGATTGAGGCCGATGGGCACAGCCGCAGGATAGGCCGCGCCAAGGCGCGTGGCGATCGCCTCCATGCCGTCGTTGTTGAAACCGAAGCGGTTGATCACCGCGCGATCCGCGGACAGGCGGAAAAGCCGCGGCTTGGGATTGCCGGGCTGCGGGCGTGGCGTGGCGGCGCCGACCTCGAGAAAGCCAAAACCTGCCCGCGCAAGCGGTGCCACGGCCTCGGCATTCTTGTCGAAACCTGCAGCCAGCCCCACAGGGTTGGGCAGGGTGATACCCGCCAGATCGACGCGCAAGATATCCGAGGTCACAGGCCCCGGTCCCGGCACCAGCCCGGCCCTGAGCGCCGCGATGGCCAGCCCATGCGCGCGCTCGGGATCAAGCCTGTGCATCACCGCAAGGCCAAGACGTTCCAACATCTTAGTCCAACTCCGGGAAAACATGCGCCCCGTCCACCAGCGGCAAGGGCTTGTGCCAGATGACATCGGCCAGCCGCAAGGGCGCGTAAAGATGGGGAAACAGCGCGCCTCCGCGCGATGGCTCCCATGTCAGATCGGGGCCGAGGGCTTCGGCATCGAAGGCTGCAAGGATTAGCCCCTCGACTCCCGCGAAATGGCGCGCCGCCGTTTCAGCGGCTTGTTCGGCAGTCGAGAAATGGATGAAACCATCGGCGATATCGACAGGCGCGCCCATGGTCTCGCCTGCTGCTGCAAGC
>JAQCLA010000143.1 GCA_027592105.1 Pseudomonadota bacterium
CCCTCGTGGGTATAGGCCCACGGGGCAAATCGCCCCCGAAAGGGACCATGACCAAGACCAGCCCCAGCACGCCCGCGCTGACGCGCCTGATCTGGCCATTGCGCATGACGCGCGTGGCCATGATAACAGAGTGTGTGACCCGTGCCTTTTGGCCGGTCTGGACCATCGCCATGCTGGCGCTCGCGCTATTTGCCTTTGGCTTTGGCGCTGCGGCACCACCGCTTGCGGTGCTGATAACACTGGGCGTGATCGCCGTGGCGCTTGCCGTGGCCATGGTGCGTGCTGTCAAGATCTTCCGCATGCCAAGCCGCGCCGAGGCTTTGGCCCGGCTGGACGCCACGCTGCCGGGGCGGCCGATCTCGGCGCTGTTGGATCAGCCGGCCATCGGTGCCGATGACCCCGGCGCACAGGGCGTTTGGGCCGCGCATTTGCGCCAAATGGCAGCGCGCACCCAAAATGCCCAAGCGCCCGCCCCCGATCTGCGCCTATCGCGCCAAGATCCATTTGCGTTGCGCTATATCGCGGCCACTGCCTTTGTGATGGCGCTGGCCTTTGGCACGCTGGGTCGCGTCAGTGATATCGGCGAAACGGTGGGCATCGGCCCCGGCGCGGCCGCCGCGTCTGGCCCATCATGGGAGGCATGGATCGAGCCGCCGCTTTATACCGGCCTGCCCTCGCTTTATCTCAACGAGATCTTGGCCGAGCGATTCGAGTTGCCGCAAGGCGCGCGCATGACCTTTCGCACCTATGGTGAGCCGGACAGCATCGGCATTGTGACCGATATCGGGGATCTGCCCACAGATCCCGCCGATCCGGCCGTGCAGACAATCGTGATCGAACGGGCGGGCGATTTCACCGTCACTGGCCCGGTGGGCCGAAGCTGGGCGATCTCGGTGCTGGCCGATCAGCCCCCCATGATCGCGCTTGAGGGGGAGTTGCTGGGCGAACCGCCCGGGCAGATGCAACTAAGCTTTACCGCCCAAGATGACTACGGGGTGCAATCGGGCACCGCCCATATTCGGCTTGATGCCGCGCGCGCCTCGCGCCGCTTCGGTCTGGCCATCGCGCCCGAACCGCGCGAGGCGCTGGTGCTTGACCTGCCCATGCCGTTTCGCGGCGAACGCACCGATTTCACCGAAGTCTTGGTCGAAGACCTGTCACAGCATCCCTTGGCCAATCTTCCCGTCTCGTTGGTGCTGACGGTCACCGATGCGGCGGGCCAGATCGGCACTGCCAGCTATGAGATTCCGCGCCTGCCGGGGCGGCGGTTCTTCGATCCCTTGGCCAATGCGCTGATCGAAATGCGCCGCGATATCTTGTGGTCGCGCGAAAACGCGACCCGCGCCGCGCGACTCTTGCGCGCAATGACATGGAACCCCGAAGCAGGCCTTGATGAGGGTGTCTTTCTGCAGATCCGCAGCGCGATCCGGCGGCTGGAAAGCGCGGTCGACGCACTCTCGCCCGAAACTCGCGACCAAGTGGCCGAGATCTTGTGGAATGCCGCGATGGAGCTGGAGATCGGCGACCTCGACGACGCGCTCGACCGGCTGCGCCAAGCCCAGGAACGCCTGTCTGAGGCGATGCGCCAAGGTGCCAGCGACGAAGAAATCGCCCAACTCATGCAAGAGCTGCGCGAGGCGATGGATGACTACATGCAGCAACTCGCCGAAAATGCCGAACCGGGCGAAGATCGTCCCGAGCAGGATGGCGAGCGCATGGAAATGTCGATGGCCGACCTCGACGAGATGATGCGCCAGATCGAAGAGCTGATGCAGCAAGGTCGCATGGCCGAAGCGCAGGAAATGCTCGATGCGCTGCAACAGATGCTTGAGAATATGCAGGTGACCCAAGGCGGCGAAGGCGGCGATGGCCCCCGCAGCCCCGGCCAGCAAGCGATGGAAGGGCTGCAAGACACGCTGCGCGACCAGCAGGACTTGGCCGATGACGCCTTCCGCGAATTGCAGGACCGCCTAAACCCAGGCCGCCCCCAGCAAGGCCAGCAACAGGGCCAACAGCAGGGTCAGCAACAGGGCCAACAGCCCGGTCAGCAACCCGGCCAGCAGCAAGGCGAAGGGCAAGGCGAGAACGGCGAAGGGATGAGCTTGGCCGAGCGCCAAGAGGCACTGCGCCGCCTGCTCGAAGACCAGCAAGGTCGCCTGCCCGGTGCAGGCACCGATGCCGGTGATGAAGCGCTGCGCCAACTCGACCGCGCCGGCCGCGCCATGGAAGAGGCCGAGGGGCGGCTGGAAAACGACGATATCGCAGGCGCGCTCGACAGCCAATCCGAGGCGCTGGAGGCGCTGCGCGAAGGCATGACCGAACTGGGCCGCGCATTGGCCGAGGCGCAAGCAGGCGAAGATCCCGGACAAGGCCAAGCGGAGGGCAACATGGCTCCAAGCCGCCAACTGCAAGATCCTTTGGGCCGTCAAGCGGGCAATTCCGGCAGCTTCGGCAGCGACGAGGCGATGGCAGATCGCCAAGAGGCCTTCCGCCGCTCACGCGAATTGCTCGATGAATTGCGCCGCCGTTCGGCCGAACAGGACCGACCCGAGGTCGAACGCGACTATCTGCGCCGCTTGCTGGACCAATTCTGATCCAGCCCGGCGCAGGAATCGCCGCTATTGCGCGGTATTGCCCAAGCTTTGGGCCAAATCATCCAACCAAAAACGCAGGCCATTCACGGCGGCGACATATCCATCGGTCACGGCGGCCAACGCGGGCACTTGCGCTGCGACAACATCGGCATTGGCATAAAGCGCCACGGCACCCGCGCCCAAAGCCACGGCCAGAAAGAACCCAATCCGGACACCGCGGCGCTTGCGCGGGATCGTCTCAAGCGTGTCGATGTCACTTGCATCAGCATCGCCTGCTGACCGGTCCCCGCTATCGCGCAATGTCGAATTGATTTGATCGATATCGGGAAACAGATCACGCGCCGCAACACCACGGCCAAGCGTCGCCTTGCCCACATCAAACGCATCGACCGCCGCGTCCAGATCGGGGCGCATGCGCGGGATCGGCTGCGGTGACGGCTCCGGCGTCAACGGCATCTCGGCTTGGCTTTCCACAGGGTCGGCCTCGGCTTGGCGCAAACGTGCCTCGCGCGCGGCTTCTTCCCGCAAGATATCGCGGATCGCAGGGTCGATCTCGGGGCGCGTGGGCGCGCCTTCGGCCGGTGGTGTTGGGGGTGGGGGCGGCGGCGGTGCCTCGGGAGTACCCGTATCGACATCCTGATCGGCGAATGCGTCCTCTTCGCGCGGCGCGGGCGGCGGTGTTTGCAAGGGCGGCGGTGGCATATCCGCAGCAGATTGTTGCTCATCGCTGCGCCGACCGGGTTGGAACCATGTCGTCGCACAATTCGAACATTGCACATCGCGCCCCTCGGGGGGGATCATGCTATCGGCGACCTCATACCGGGCGCCACAATTCGGACAGGTCAGCCGCATTACCGTTTCCGCTTACCCTCATTTCGCGGCGCATAACGGAGCAAGGCGCCGCGCCGCCTGTCATTCCCATATCTTGTAGCAGCGCACCCCTTGTATTCCAAGGGTGCGGGTGCTGGGTTGATTGCAACCTGCGCGCATCCGTTGCATGACAGGCGCGGTAATGGTGCTGGTCCAAGGAGTGCGCTTTCGTGATCGACATGCAGGATGCCGCCTATGGCTACGGAGCCGAACCGATCCTGTCGGATATGACGCTACGCCTTGCTCCGGGTTCTTTCCATTTTTTGACCGGCCCTTCGGGATCGGGGAAAACGACTTTCCTCAAGCTGTGCTATGGCGAATTACTCGCCACACAAGGCAGCGTCACAGTGTTCGGCCAAGATACGGCGACCCTCGATCGCAACGCCATTGCGCGCAGCCGGCAAAGGATCGGTGTGGTCCATCAAGATTGCGCATTCCTCGATCACCTGCCCATCGCCGAGAATATCGCCCTGCCATTGACCGTCTCGGGTCGGGACGGGGGCGCAAGCGATGCCAATATGCGCGAATTGATCGCCTGGGTCGGTCTGAGCGCACGCGCCGCCGCCCACCCGCCCGAGCTTTCCGGCGGCGAACGCCAACGCGCGGCACTGGCCCGCGCGATCATCATGGACCCCGACCTGATCCTCGCCGACGAACCAACCGGCAATGTCGATTGGGAAATGTCGCTGAGGCTTTTGCAATTGCTTTGCGAGTTGAACCGCTTGGGCAAAACCATCGTGATCGCGACCCATGACCTGGCACTCATTCGCGCCGCCAAAGCACAGGTGCAGGCGCGCGTCTTGCGCATCGCAGATGGCAAGCTCAGCGCTGCGGGGGCGAACCTATGAGCGTCGCGACCAACTTGATGGCCTTGCTGCGCGGCGAGGTGCAAGCCGACCGGATCGTCCCGCGCACAGGCCAGACCGCGCGCCTCACCCTCGCGGTGTCGGCCGCAATGGCCTTTCTGGCTGTCTTTGCCTTGGCCTTGTCGCTTGCATCCGGGCAGCTGGCTGATCGCTGGTCGGCGGCCTTGGCCCAAAGCGCGACCATTCGCCTATCCGCCGCTGACGATCAGATCGAGATCCAGACCCGCGCCATTCTGACCGTATTGAGCCAGACCCCCGGCGTGACCGAGGCGCGCGCCATGTCGGATGACGAACAGCGCGCCTTGCTCGAACCATGGTTCGGCCCCGATCTTCCCGTTGGCGATTTACCGGTGCCGCGCCTGATCGAGATCATCGAGGACGAAACGGGCTTCGATGCGGCCGGGTTGCGCCAGCGCCTTGCCGCCGAGGCACCCGGCGCGGTGCTGGATGATCACACAAGATGGCGCCGCCCCTTGGTTGCCGCAGCCGATCGTCTGCGGATGCTGGGCTGGTTATCGTTGAGCTTGATCCTTGGCGCGACCGCGGCGATGATCACCTTGGCAGCGCAAGCCGCGCTCGCCTCTAATGTGCAGGTTTTGCGCGTGATGCGCCTTGTTGGCGCCCAAGACAGCTATATCGCACGCGCCTTTGTGCGGCGCTTCACCCACCGCGCCTTGACCGGGGCGGCGATCGGTGCGGCGCTTGGCATGCTGGCCATCGCGCTCATGCCGCGCGCGGCACAAGAGGGGGCCTTTCTGACCGGCCTTGGATTCCAGGGATTGGATTGGCTCTGGCCACTCACCATTCCACCGCTGGCCGCGGTCACGGCCTTTTGGGCGACACGCATCGCGGCATTCCGCACCCTGAAGGGATTGAGATGATTCAACTGCTGCGCTCCATGGCTTTCATCGTTCAGATGTATGTCGCCATGTTGGTCATTTCGGTGGCCTATTTCCCTTGGGCTGTGATCTCGCCTGCGGGGGCGCATGCCGCCTGCCATGCCTATTGCCGCTGGGTGATCTGGACCCTTGGCTGGATGACCGGCCTGCGCTGCGAAGTGCGCGGCAAACCACCCACCGGTGATGTGATGATCGCGGCCAAGCATCAAAGCTTTCTCGATATCTTGATGATCTACAACGCCGTGCCGCGCGGCAAATTCATCATGAAGCGCGAATTGCTCTTCGCGCCGCTCTTGGGCCAATACGGGCTGCGCATCGGATGCGTCCCGGTCAATCGCGGCAAGCGCGGCGCGGCGATTGCCAAGATGCTGGCGGATGTGAAAGCGGGCAAGCGTCAGGGCGGTCAATTGATCATCTACCCCCAAGGCACCCGCGTCGCCCCCGGCGTGCCGCGCCCCTACAAGGTCGGCACCGGCGCATTGTATGAGCAATTGGGCCAGCCCTGCGTGCCGGTCGCGGCCAATGTCGGCGTCTTCTGGCCACGCCACAGCCTGTTGCGCAAACCGGGCTTGGCCGTGGTCGAGTTCCTGCCCCCCATCGCCCCCGGCCTGGCGCGCGACGCATTCATGCGCAAACTCGAAGATGATGTCGAAACCGCATCCAACCGCTTGATGGCCGAGGCGGGGTTTCATGCGGATCATTGACGATCTCGCCGCGCTCGCGGCGCTCTATGATGACCCCAGCCCCTTGTCGCTGACCAAGGTCGCAAAATCGCTGACACCGCACTATCGCGATTGGATCGCGGCATCGCGGTTCTGCATCCTATCCACCGTCGGCCCAGATGGTACGGATGCCAGCCCAAGGGGCGATGACGGCCCGGTCGTGCGGATCATC
Organism: Pseudomonadota bacterium; assembly: GCA_027592105.1. Classification (GTDB taxonomy): domain Bacteria; phylum Pseudomonadota; class Alphaproteobacteria; order Rhodobacterales; family Rhodobacteraceae; genus Roseicyclus. The sequence goes on from JAQCLA010000143.1 coordinate 6,124, forward strand.
GATGATCAGACACTCTGGCTTCCTGATTGGCGCGGCAACAACCGCCTCGATTGTTGCCGCAATATCCTGGCCGATGGGCGGGTGTCGCTTTTGTTCATGGTCGCGGGCTCAAGCAATGTGGTGCGCATCAATGCGCGCGCCGTGCTCAGCGATGATCCCGCCGTGACCCAGACATTCACACAAGGCGGCCACCACCCCAAACTCGTCATCGTCATCACCCTGTCCGAGG
>JAQCLA010000144.1 GCA_027592105.1 Pseudomonadota bacterium
ATGGCGGAGGAGGTGGGATTCGAACCCACGGTACGCTTTCACGCACGCCGGTTTTCAAGACCGGTGCCTTAAACCGCTCGGCCACTCCTCCGCTGCGCACCCCTCTAGGGGGCTGCGATTGATTCTAAAAGACGCGCCGATAAAGCAACAGTTCGGCATGGTTGCGCCGCACGGGCCACAAGCGGGTTTTCAGCCAAGATCAAACCCGCTATCTTTCGACGCAGATGTGGACCGGGCGATCTCAAGAAACCGGCCGAACAAACCGAGGCACAAACAAACCGAGGCACGACATCGTGCTTTTCGAGTGCGGACAGAGCAGGAATATGACCAGTATGCCCATGATTGCATCGCGTGCCCGTTTCGGGGCCGCCCTTTGCGCGCTTCTTTCTCTCGCCGCATGTAGCGAGACCTTTCAACCTTTCGCGGGTCTCGGCACGCGCAACGCCACTGACGGCGGGGCGGCACCGAGCGGTGCGACACGCTTGATCGAACGCGATGTCGAGGCGCCAGAACTTTTCGAAGTGACCGAAGAAGGTCTTTGGGATGGGCGCCCCTCGCTCGGCGGCGTTTGGGTCGCCCACCCAACCGCGACAGACCCCGAGCGGGTGATCATCCGCAACGAGGAAAACGGTCGTTTCGTGATCGGCGCCCTGTTCCGGCGCGAACGCGATAATCCAGGTCCTGAATTGATGGTCTCCTCGGATGCGGCCGCTGCGCTCAACATCTTGGCGGGTGATCCCACACAGCTTCAGGTCACAGCCTTGCGCCGCGAAGAGGTTGCCGACCCTGCCATCGCCCCCACGGCCGAGGCTGAAGCGACCCTTGCAGCCGCCGAAGGCGCCGAAACCGCAACACCGGCCTTTACCGCCACACCGTTGAATGACCCGATCACCACCGTCGCGGCAGCAGCAATCGCGCAAAGCGAAGCGGCCGATACCAGCGCGCCAGTCGTCACCGAGGTTGCCGCGCGCGCGCCCGCCAGCGTGGGATCGAACCTGCAGCGCCCCTTAGTTCAGATCGGGATCTTCTCGGTCGAGGAGAATGCCAACAATACCGGCCAAGCCTTGCGCACCGCTGGTTTGATGCCGACGATCTATGATCAAACCTCCAACGGGCGGCGCTTCTGGCGGGTGGTTGTCGGTCCGGCCTCGACAGCCGACGAGCGTGATGCCATTCTGTCGTCGGTCCGTGGTCTTGGCTTCGCGGATGCCTATTTCGTCACCCGCTGACGCATAGAAACGAGAAATTTCAATGGCTTTTGCCTTATCTGTCTGGATCCGAAACGCCGTCGTCATGGCGGCGCTTTTGGGCTGGGCGACCGTGTCGGCCACGGCGCAGGGCTATGAAACCGAAGCGACAGCGGCCTATGTGATCGATCATGGATCGGGACAGGTCTTGTTGGCGCATAATGCCGATGTTCCCTTGCCACCCGCCTCCATGTCGAAACTGATGACGCTGTTGATGGCCTTCGAGGCGCTGCGCGATGGGCGGCTTAGCCTCGAGACCCGGATCGGGGTCAGTGAACATGCAATGAGCTTTGGTGGCTCGACCATGTTCCTCAATACAACCGACCGCCCCACGGTCGAGGATTTGATCCGTGGCATCATTATCGTCTCGGGCAATGACGCCTCGGTCGCCTTGGCCGAAGCGCTCAGCCCGGATGGCACCGAAGCGGGTTTTGCGCGCATCGCGACCGAACGGGCGCGCGCGTTGGGCATGGCATCGACCACGATCGTGAATTCTTCGGGCTGGCCTGCACCGGGCCATGTGATGAGCATGCGCGATCTGGGCATCTTGGCCGAGGAAATCATCACCGCGCATCCCGAATATTATCGCTATTTCGTCGAGACGGAATTCGATTACGAAAACCGCGCACCTGCCAATCGCTTTAACCGCAACCCGCTGTTGGGATTAGGGATCGGCGCGGATGGGCTCAAGACCGGCCACACGCAAGAGGCGGGCTTCGGCCTTGTCGGCTCAGCCGTGCAAGGGTCACGTCGCGTAACCTTCGTGATCACCGGGCTGCAATCGGCCGAGGCGCGGGCGCGCGAAAGCGAGCGCATCCTCAACTGGGCCTTTCGGCAATTTGTCGAGCGCCAAGTCGTGACGCAAGGCACCGAAGTCGCGCGCGTGCCGGTTTTCATGGGCACAGGCCCCGATGTCGCCATCGCGCCCGCACGCGATCTGTCCTTGCTCGTGCCTGTCGTGGGCGAAGCACCGCTGCACGCAGAGATGACCTATATCAGCCCTGTGATCGCACCCGTAGCCATCGGTGACACATTGGGCGAGATGGTCGTGCGCTTAGGCGAAGGTGACGATTTGATCGAGCATCGGATCGCCCTTTTGGCGACGCAAGATGTGCCCGAAGGCGGCATAGTCGTGCGTCTGTCAACGGCGATGCGTGCGGTAATGGAAGAGGTCTTTGGCCCCACTCCGACACCTGCGGGCGGATGATGGCGGTGACACCGGGCCTCTTCATCAGCCTCGAGGGGATCGACGGCTCGGGCAAATCCACGCAGGCCAAGGGGCTGGCTGCATGGCTGCGCAACAAAGGCCGCGATCCTGTGCTGACCCGCGAGCCGGGCGGCGCACCCGGCGCCGAGGCGATCCGCCGCCTTTTGGTCGAGGGTGATCCGGACCGCTGGTCGCCGGAAACCGAGATCTTGCTATTCACGGCGGCCCGGCGCGACCATCTGGAGCGCACGATCCGCCCAGCATTGGCCGCAGGGCGCGATGTGATCACCGATCGTTTCGCCGATAGCACACGCGTTTACCAAGGGGCCACGCGCGGCGATCTGCGCGGGCTGGTCGATGATGTCCATGCCCGCGTGATCGGCATTGAACCCGATCTGACCTTGATCCTCGATATCGACCCGGAGGTTGCGCTGGCGCGCGGACTTGCCCGGCGATCGGGCGAAGATCGTTTCGAGGATTTCGGCCTTGGCTTTCAGAGAAAGCTGCATGATGGATTTCGTGCCTTGGCCAACGAAGCTCCGGGGCGCTGCGTCTTGATCGATGCAAACCGCACACCCGAGGCCATCGCCGCCGATATCACCGCCGCCGTGGCCAAGCGGCTGGGCTAGGCTGAAAAACACGCGTTTTTCGGGTAGGCAGTCCCAAGGTTTCCAATACGGAAAACGCGCGTTTTCTGCCCCCCGAACTCGTGCTAGGACAGGCCCATGAGCGATGATGCCCTGCCAGAACCCGACCGCCTTGACGGCGCGCCCCACCCGCGCGAGACCGCAGCGCTTTTCGGACAAAACACGGCAGAGGCGCAATTCCTTGCGGCCTTCAACACCGGGCGTCTGCCGCATGGCTGGCTTTTGTTCGGCCCCAAGGGTATCGGCAAAGCCAGCTTTGCATGGCGCGCGGCCCGGTTCTTGCTGGCCACTCCCATCGTGCAAGATGATGGGCTATTCGGTGCGCCGCCTGCACCCGTCAGCCTTGATATCGGCGATGAACACCCGGTCGTGCCGCGCCTCAAAGCTCTCTCCGAGCCGGGGCTGTGCTTGATCCGGCGCGGGCCCCGCCCTGATGGCAAGGCGCTCTCCGATGTGATCCGCGTCGAAGAGGTGCGCCGCCTGAAGAACTTTTTCCAGATGTCGGCAGGGGGCAATGGGCGGCGGGTCGTGATCGTGGATTGCGCCGACGAGATGAACCCGAACGCCGCCAATGCGCTGCTCAAAGAACTCGAAGAGCCTCCCGCCGATGCCGTGCTATTCTTGATCGCCCATCGCCCCTCGGGGTTGTTGCCGACGATCCGCTCGCGCTGTCGGGTGTTGCGGTTTCAACAGCTCGGGGCCGATGATCTGCGTGCGGCACTGAAACAGGCAGGCTTTGCCCCACCGCCCCAGATGGCCGGTCTGGCCGAATTGGCGGGCGGTTCCGTCGGCACGGCGGCACGGCTTTTGTCGCAAGACGGGCTTGGGCTTTACGCCGATTTGTTGCGCCTGCTACAGGGCTTGCCGCGCCTTGACCGCCCCCTTGCCTTGCAATTGGCCGATGCCACGGCGGGCAAACAGGGCGAAGACCGGTTCGATTTGACACTGAACCTGCTTGATACAGCACTGGCCCGCTTGGCACGGCGCGGGGCATCCGGCATGCCCTTGCCTGAAATCGTGCAAGATGAAGATGCGCTTTTGGCACGCCTCTCGCCCGGCCCTTTGGCGGCGCGTGGCTGGGCCGATCTGGCCGCCTCGCTGACCCAACGGGCAAGACGGGGGCGCGCGGTGAACCTTGACCCTGCCGCGCTCACATTCGATATGTTCCTTGAACTCGACCGGCAGGCCGCGACCTTGCCCGCCGCCTGACCCGCAACAAGATTGCCCCATGACAGATAGCCGACCACAGATTGTCGATAGCCATTGCCATCTCGACTTCGACAGCCTTGCGGGGGAATTGCCCGAGGTGGTCGCGCGCGCGACAGCTGCGGGTGTCACGCGCATGGTCACGATCTGCACAAGGCTGCGCAACGCGCCCGCCGTGCGCAGCATCGCCGAGGCGCATGGCCCGGTCTTTTGGGCTGCAGGCACCCACCCGATGAGTGCCGCCGACGAGCCCTTGGCCAGTGTCGCGGAACTTGAAGCACTCGCTTCGCATCCGAAGTTCGTGGGCATCGGTGAAACCGGGCTGGATTATCATTACACCGCCGAGAGCAAGGCCATCCAACAAGAGAGCCTGCGCATCCATATCGAGGCCGCGCGGCGCACGGGCCTGCCCTTGATCATCCATGCCCGCGATGCCGATGACGATATGGCCCGCATCCTGACCGAGGAATATCGCGCGGGCAGCTATACTTGCGTCATGCATTGTTTCAGCTCGACCCCGGCCCTCGCGCAGGCCGCCCTAGATCTGGGCTTTTACCTCTCGATGTCGGGGATCGCGGCCTTTCCCAAGTCGCAGGAATTGCGTGATATTTTCGCCGCAGCCCCGGTCGAGCGGGTCTTGTTGGAAACCGACAGTCCCTATCTTGCCCCGCCCCCCCATCGCGGCAAACGCAATGAACCGGCCTATACCGCGCTGACAGCCAAGATCGGCGCCGAGGTCTTTGGGCTCAGCTATGCCGATTTCGCGCGGCAGACCTCGGCCAATTTCGACAGGCTCTTCTGGAAAGCCGCCGCTTGGGCAAAGGCCGCGTGATCTGATGGCCGAGATGATCTTCACAATCTTGGGCTGCGGGTCATCGGGCGGCGTGCCGCGTTTGGGCGGGGAATGGGGCGATTGCGACCCAACCAATCCCAAGAACAACCGCCGCCGCTGCTCGCTTCTGATCCAGCGCCGCACGGGCGAGGGCGAGACCGCCGTGCTGATCGACACCTCGCCCGATCTGCGCGCGCAATTGCTCGATGCAGGGATCGGGCGGCTTGACGGTGTGGTCTATACCCATGCCCATGCCGATCATGTCCATGGCCTCGATGATCTGCGGATGATCGTGTTCAACATGCGCAAGCGTTTGGGCGTCTGGGCCGATGGGGCAACGCAAAATGATCTCATCAGCCGCTTTGGCTATGCTTTCGTGCAGCCACCCGGCTCGGCCTATCCGCCGATCCTTGATCTCAACGCGATCGACGGCGATGTGGTGATCGATGGCCCCGGCGGCGCGATCCGGCTGATGCCCTTCGAGGTCACGCATGGCAATATTCATTCCTTGGGCTTTCGGATCGGCGATCTCGCCTATCTGCCCGATGTCTCGGATATCCCGGCGGAGGCATGGCCGCTGTTGGAGAACCTTGATTACTGGATCATCGACGCGCTGCGCCGCACACCGCATCCCAGCCACGCCCATCTGGAGCGGACGCTGGAATGGATCGCGCGGGCAAAACCGCGCCGGGCGATTTTGACGAATATGCATATCGACCTCGACCATGCCACGCTGGCCGCCGAGACACCCGATCACATCATGCCCGCCCATGACGGCATGACCATCAGCATCGAGGTCTAGGGATTGGGTGACATCCTCACCATCGTGATGCCTGTCTTCCTTGTCGTGGCAGCAGGTTACGGCGCTGTTTGGGCCAAGCTCTTCTCGGATGCGGCAGTCGATGGGCTGATGTCTTTCGCCCAGAAATTCGCCATTCCCTGCCTGCTTTTCGCGGCGATCTCGACCCTCGATCTGGGCCGGGATTTCGACCTTGGGCTGATGCTGAGCTATTACAGCGGCTCGATCATCTGCTTTTTCGCGGGGCTGTTTGGCGCGCGGCTTATCTTTGGCCGCCCGTGGGAAGATAGCGTCGCCATCGGCTTTTGCGCGCTTTTCGCCAATTCCGTGCTCTTGGGCCTTGCGGTGGGCGAGCGGGCTTATGGCATCGACAGCCTTGGGCCGAATTACGCCATCATCGC
>JAQCLA010000145.1 GCA_027592105.1 Pseudomonadota bacterium
CGCAGCCCCCGCCACCTCGGTCTGGCTTTCGGCTAATGCCGGGTCGGGCAAGACCCGCGTGCTGACCGACCGCGTCGCGCGGCTTTTGCTGCAAGGGGTCGGTCCCGAACGCATCTTGTGCCTGACCTATACCAAGGCCGCCGCGATGGAGATGCAGAACCGCCTGTTCAAGCGCTTGGGCGAATGGGCGATGATGCCCGATGCCGAGCTGCGCGCGGCGCTGCAAGAGATTGGCGAAGATGCGATCGACCCCGACAGGCTGGGGCGCGCGCGCACGCTTTTTGCCCGCGCGATCGAGGCGCCGGGCGGCCTCAAGATCCAGACCATCCATTCCTTCTGCGCCACGGTTCTGCGCCGCTTTCCGCTCGAGGCGGGCGTCAGCCCCGGCTTCACCGAGATCGATGAGCGCGTGCAGGCCCGGCTGATCGCCGATCTGCTCGATGATATGGCCGAGAGCCCGGCGGCGGATGCTATCGACACGGTGGCCGATCTACTGTCCGATGATGATGGGTTGCGCAAACTGGCCCGCGCCGTGGCAGGCGCGCAAGATGCGCTGGCCGATCCATGGGATTGGGCGGCGATCTGCGATTGGGCGGGCATCGCCCCCGATCTGACCGAGGATCAGGTGATCGCCACGGCATTGGATGGCGGCGAGGCTGATCTTGCGACCGCCTTGATTGCCCATCTCGACCCGGCCAACAAGGCACAGGCCAAGCTGGCAGCGCGGCTTAGCACCATGCCATGGGCGGCGATGGCTCTTTTCGATCTGGCCGAGCTCGAGGCCGCCTGCCTGACCATGTCGGGCGAAAAGGAAGGCACGCCCAAATCTATCGCCAATGCCAAGGTGCGCGATGCGATGGGCCCCGATCTTGTCGCGGCCTATGATGCCTTGGCCGAACGTGTGGCCGATGCGCGCCCCTTGCGCCTTGGGCTGATGACCGCGCGCCGAACCCATGCGCTGCACCGCTTTGCCGCCGCTTTCCTGCCCCGCTACGCGCAGGCCAAGGCGCTGCGCGGCTGGCTGGATTTCGACGATCTGATCCGCGCCACAAGGCGGCTTTTGACCACCGAAAAGATGGCCCAATGGGTGCTCTTTCGCCTCGACGGCGGGATCGACCATATCCTTGTCGATGAGGCGCAAGATACCAGCCCCGCGCAGTGGGAGATCGTCAAGACCCTCGCCGCCGAGTTTGCCGCAGGCGAGGGTGCCCGCCCCGAGATTGCCCGCACCATCTTTGTCGTGGGTGACAAGAAACAGTCGATCTATTCTTTCCAAGGGGCCGATCCCAAGGGGTTCGACCTGATGCGCGACCACTTCGCCGCCCGTCTGGCCGAGGTGGATATGCCCTTTCACCCCGGCGAATTGCTTTATTCCTTCCGCTCGGCCCCGGTGATCTTGTCGCTGGTCGACCGGGTGGCCAATGGCGCGGGCGCGCCCGGCGTCGGCCCCGATGTGCTGCACAAAGCCTATCACGGCACCCGCCCCGGCCGCGTCGATCTTTGGCCCGCCATCCCTGAGACGCCCAAGCGCGACAAGGTGGCCTGGGAAGACCCCCAAGACCTCGTCACCGCCGATCACCACACCAGCCTTTTGGCCAATGCCATCGCCAAGCGCATCGCCGCGATGCTGGCCGATGGTGAGCCGATCATGATCAAGGACGAACGCCGCGCAGTCACCGCAGGCGATATCTTGATCTTGGTTCAGCGCCGCTCTGGCCTGTTTCACAAGATCATCGCCGCGCTCAAGACCGCCGAATTGCCCGTGGCGGGGGTGGACCGCGCCGCCATCGCCGAGCCTTTGGCCGTCAAGGACCTGATCGCGCTGATGCGCTTTTTGGCCCTGCCCGAGGATGATCTTTCGCTGGCCACCTTGCTGCGCTCACCCATCTGCGGCTGGGATGAAAGCGCGCTTTACGATCTGGCCCAGCCGCGTGCGCAAGGTACCTTTCTCTGGGAGGTGCTGCGCAAATCCGAACAGCGCTGGCCCGAAACGGTCGCCATGCTGCGCGATCTGCGCGATCAGGCCGATTTCCTGCGCCCCTATGACCTGCTTGAGCGCGCGCTCATCGATCATGGCGGGCGTTTGGCCTTGATTGCGCGCCTTGGCCCCGAGGCCGAGGATGCCATCGCCGCCATGCTCGACCAAGCGCTGGCCTACGAGGCGATGGAGGTGCCAAGCCTGACCGGTTTCGTCGGCTGGCTTGAGGCGGGCGAGGTGACGGTGAAACGCGATCTGGCCAAGCCCAACGGCCAGATTCGGGTGATGACCGTGCATGGCGCCAAGGGACTCGAGGCGCCGGTGGTCTTTCTGCCCGATACCGCGATCGCCCATCATGGCGGCGGCAATCGGATCGACCTGATCACGGCCGATGATGGCCCCTGCCTTTGGCCGCGCGCCGATAGTGCCACGGCCGCTGTGCGCGCGGCGCTTGCCGCCCGCGCAAAGGCCCAAGACGAGGAACGCAATCGCCTGCTCTATGTTGCGATGACGCGCGCCGAAAGCTGGTTGATCGTGGCTGCCGCCGGCAAGGTCACCAACAAAGATCCCGATCCCACCCAAAGCTGGTATGCCGCCATCGCCGATGCTTTGCAGGCCAGCGCCGCCACACCTTATGCGCCGCCTGAAATTCAGGGTGATGGTGGCTTGCGCCTGCAATCGGGCGATTGGTCGCCCATCACCACCCCCGCCGACCCGCCGCCGCCCAAGATCATCTTGCCCGATTGGGCCATGACCCCCGCCCCACCCGCGCGCCGGGCCGAGAAAGGGCGCAGCCCCTCGGACCTTGGCGGCGACAAGATCATGGCCGGAACCGATGAGGGGCTGGCCGAGGCTGCGGCACTGCGCCGGGGGCGGTTGATGCATTTGTTGCTCGAACATCTGCCCCCGATCCCGCCTGCGGGTTGGGCCGCCGCCGCCCCTGCGATCCTTGCCCGCGAGCCGGGAGGCGTATCACCCGATAAGGTGACCGCGCTGCTGGCCGAGGCGGTGGCAAATCTGACCGATCCCGCACTGGCCCATCTTTTCGCCCCCGATACGCTGGCCGAGGTGATGCTGACCGCCGACACCCCGGCGCTGGGCGGCCAGATGCTTGGCGTCATCGATCGGCTGATCGTCGCCGATACCCATGTGCTGGCGGTGGATTTCAAGACCAACGCCGCCATCCCCGATGATCCGGCAGCGGTGCCCGAGGGGCTTTTGCGCCAAATGGGGGCCTATGCCGCGATGCTGGGCGCGATTTACCCCGACCGCCGGATCGACACCGCGATCTTGTGGACCCGCACCGCAACGCTCATGCCCTTGCCCGGCCCGCTGGTCGCTGCGGCACTGACGCGCGCGGGCGGTCCTTGACCCTGCGGCGCGCCATCCTTACCTTCGCACCCGATCCCATTCGCCAGGAGGGCATACGCCATGGCCACACACGCCGTTTCCGACGCTACATTCGACGCCGAAGTGCGCCAGTCCGATATCCCCGTCGTGGTGGATTTCTGGGCCGAATGGTGCGGCCCCTGCAAGCAGATCGGCCCAGCCCTCGAAGAGCTGTCCGAGGAATATGCCGGCCGCGTCAAGATCGTGAAGGTCAATGTCGACGAGAACCCGCAAGCCCCCATGCAGATGGGCGTGCGCGGCATCCCCGCGCTGTTCTTGTTCAAGGATGGTGAGGTTGTCTCCAACAAGATCGGCGCAGCCCCAAAGGCCGCGCTGCAAAAATGGATCGATGACGCGGTCTAAGGCTGCGCGCGGTTATCGCTGAAGGGCGCCCCTTGGGGCGCCTTTTTCGTTTCCGTTTCAGCGCTACTCAGTTCCGCCCCAAAAGCCCGTTCAACACCCGCATCAGGATTTGCTCGGCGTCATCCTGTGGTGCTGTGCCCAAAAGCGTCCCCCGCGGGAGGGCTGTTTGCGGACGCGCCAAGGCCTCGGCCACGGGGTCGATCGTCAGCAAGGGGCTTGGCGGTAGATCGGCATGGATGCGTTCCATCGTCTGACGCCAGATTTCAGCCGGAAGCCCACCACCCGTCACGCCCGTCAAGGGGCTGTTGTCGTCATAGCCCATCCAGACACCCGCAACGTAATCACCGGTAAAGCCGATGAACCAAGCATCGCGCTGGCTATTGGTGGTGCCGGTCTTGCCTGCCACGGGCCGGTCACGCAGGCGCGCGCGCTGGCCCGTCCCCTCGGTCACGGCCATCGACATCATGTAGGTAAGCTGCCGCGCGGCATTCTCCGAGATGACTCGCTCTTGGATTCCGCTCACCTGTGCAAAAAGCGGGTCCGCATCGCCCACCAGCCGCAATTCCTGCACCCCATATGGCAAAACCGCAGAGCCGCCATTTAGAATGCCGGCATAAGCGCCCGTCATCTCGATCAGCGTCGCCTCCGATGCACCCAGCGCCAGCGCAGGGCCTGCCGCCAAATCGCTCTCGATGCCGAATTCCGCCGCGACTGTGCGCACCAGATTGCGGCCCACCTCTTCGGATAGGCGCACGGCGGCGGTGTTGAGCGACCGCTCCAACGCCTCGGTCAGCGTCACCTCGCCATAGAACTCGCCGGTGTAATTCTCGGGCGACCAAGGACCAGAGCCGGGAATATTGATCGTCAGCGGCCCATCAAGGATCAGATCATCGAACCGCCACCCCAGATCGAGAGCTGCCGCATAGACGAAGGGCTTGAAGCTCGATCCTGTCTGCCGCATCGCTTGCGACGCGCGGTTGAACAACCCCGTTCCCGCCGTATCGCGCCCGCCCACCATCGCGCGCACCGCACCATCGGCCGACATCACCACGATTGCCGCCTGCGCCTCCGATCCTTCGCGCACTTGGTTCTCGAAGACATCGGCAAGGGCCGCTTCCGCCGCTGCTTGCATCGCGGGATCGAAGGTGGTGCCGATGATGACATCCTCGGTCGTATCGCGGGTCAGGAAATCGGGGCCGGTCGACATGATCCAATCGGCGAAAGCACCGCCGCGATCCTGCCTTGCGGCGTTCGACAGCGTGGCAGGTTCGGCCTGCGCGATGGCCGCTTCGGTCGCGCTGAGATAGCCTTGAGTTTCCATCAACCGCAGCACCGTGGCCGCACGGCGCTGGGCGCGCTCAAGGTTGCGCGTCGGCGCGTAATAAGAGGGCGCGACAAGTAAACCGGCAAGCATCGCCGCCTGTTGCGGGCTGACCGCCGCTGCCGAGACACCGAAATAGCGTTGCGCCGCGGCCTCGAAGCCGCGCGTACCCGCCCCAAGGAACGCGCGGTTCATGTAGATCGACAGGATCTCGTCCTTGGAATAGCGAAACTCCATCGCCAGCGAAAACGGCACTTCTTGCAGCTTGCGCCACAGCGTGGTGCGCCGACAATCCTGCTCATAGGCGGCTTCATTCTCCCATGCGGTCGCGTCGAAGGGCACGCCCAGACACATCAGCTTGGCCACCTGTTGGGTGATGGTCGATCCGCCATGCCCCGACAACGGGCCGCGCCCTTCGCTCAGGTTGATGCGGATCGCGCTGGCGATACCGCGCGGGCTGATGCCCAGATGGCGATAAAAGCGCCGATCCTCGGTCGCGACGATCGCATTGACCAGATGCGGGCTGACGCTGGCGGGATCAATCGCGCCGCCGAACTGATCGCCACGCCACGCGAAGACCGTGCCGTCGCGGTCCAGCATGGTGACCGACCCACGATGGCGCGCATCCACCACCGCCGCCAGATCGGGCAATTGCGCATAATAATAGCTGGTCGCGACCCCCAAGATCAGCATCACCACAGCGGCGCTGCGCCAGATCAGCCCCCAGATGATGCGCCAGATGAACCGGAAAAACGCGCCGATCCAGCCGCGCAACCCTGTTGGCCGTGGCCGGGCCGCGCGCCTTTTGCGCGTTCTCCGCGGTTTCTGGCTGCCTTTTGTCGCGCTGTTGCGGGGTGCCTGTGATGCGGGGGCACCGCGCCGATCCGCGACAATGCGGCGACCGCTGGAGCTGGGCCTACGCCCGTTGCCGGAACTACTCATCTCACTGACCTGCCTCTTTTTACGCGAAACATATGCAAATTCGAGTCGCTTGTGCACCCAATTCGCTGCAGCGCCGCATCTTTACTTCGCACAAAAAATAGTCATCGAAACCAAATTGCGCAAAAATAATGCAACTTCGCCTTCCAGTTGCGCAGTTTGGCGCGGTGATCATTGCTCCCAGCCCGCTTGCTGCATGTTTTGAGGCGGTGTCGGCCGCAATTGGTCGTGTCGGCCGAAAGAACCGGAACAGCAACCGGAAGGGGTAAGACGTGAAACTCATTATTGCAGCGATCAAGCCGTTCAAGCTCGAGGAG
>JAQCLA010000146.1 GCA_027592105.1 Pseudomonadota bacterium
AAGGCCGAACGCCGCGCCGCAAATTGCGCCGACGATATATTGCCCCTCGGCCCCGATGTTCCAGATGCCCGCCCGAAACCCAAGGCTGAGGCCGATGGCGATCAAGATCAGCGGCCCCGCCTTGACCAGCAATTGCGGCCGCGAATAGCCCGAGAACTGCTCAGAAAACAGCGGGTCCCAAAAAATGATGCGGATCGCGCCCACCGGATCTTTGCCCAGCGCTGCGAACATGATCCCGCCTGCGACCATTGTCAGCAAGACTGCCAAAAGTGGCGCGCCGATGACCCAGCCGCGCGCAGGCTGCGGGCGTTTTTCCAGCGCGATCATGCCACCACCTCGGCCATGTCATGCGCCCCGCCCAGCATCAGGCCGATTTCTTCCATGCTGAGCCCGCGCGCATCGCGCGCGACAGAAAGTCGCCCTGTGTTGAGCGCACAAAACCTGTCGGAAATCTCGAGCAATTCATCAAGGTCTTGGCTGATCACGATCACCGCAGCGCCGCCTTGGGCAAGATCCAACAGCGCCTGCCTGATCGCGGCGGCGGCCGAGGCATCGACCCCCCAAGTGGGCTGGTTGACCACCAACACGGTTGGATCTTGTAGAATTTCGCGCCCGATCACGAATTTTTGGAGGTTGCCGCCCGAAAGAGCGCGGGCCGCGACCTCGGTCCCCGGGGTGCGCACATCAAAGCGGGTGATGATGTCTTGGGCAAAGCCACGCGCGCGCGCCCAATCGACAAAACCGCCACGATCCAGTCCACGCCGGATACGCCCGGTCAGCACGGCGTTCTCGGTCAGGGTCATCTCTGGTGCAGCGGCATGGCCGAGCCGCTCTTCGGGTGCGCAAAGCACCCCCTTCTCGCGGCGCGCATTGGGGCCAAGCGCGCCGATGGGCGCGCCATTGAGCGTGATGGCGTCAGGTACGGCACTGATCTCGCCCGAGAGCGCGGCAAGCAACTCGTCCTGCCCATTGCCCGCGACACCGCCGATGCCCAAGATCTCGCCCGCGCGCACCGAGAAGCTCACATCTTGCAAGCTCGTCCCAAAGGGTGTGGTCGCGCGCAAGTTCAGCCCGGTCACCGCAAGCAAGACTGCGCCAGGGGCATGGGTATCGCGCGCCGGTTGGGCCAAAGATTTCCCAACCATCAATTCCGCCATATGGGCCGCCGTTACGTCGCGCGGTGTGCATGCGCCCACCTTGCGCCCTAGTCGCAAGATCGTGGCTGCATCGCATAGCGTGCGGATCTCTTCGAGCTTGTGACTGATATATAAGATCGCCGTCCCCTCGGCCGCCAGCTTGCGCAGCGTGTGGAACAAGATCTCCACCTCCTGCGGGGTAAGCACCGATGTCGGCTCATCCATGATCAACAGCTTCGGATCTTGCAGCAAGCAGCGGATGATCTCGACCCGCTGACGCTCGCCCGCCGAGAGATCGCCCACCAGCCGAAACGGGTCGAGCGGCAGGCCATAGGCTTGCGAGACATCGCGGATCCGCGCGGCCAGATCGCGGGGTTTCGGCGGGGCTTCCATGCCAAGCGCGATATTCTCGGCCACGCTGAGCGCGTCGAACAGGCTGAAATGCTGGAACACCATCGCCACGCCCGCTGCGCGTGCAGCGCGTGGCTCGGCCGGCGCATAGGGCGCGCCCTTCAGGCGCATCGTGCCGTGATCGGGTTTGACCAGCCCATAGATCATCTTGACCAGTGTCGATTTGCCCGCGCCATTCTCGCCCAAAAGCGCATGCACCTCGCCCGGTTGGATCGCGAAAGACACGTCATCATTGGCCACGACGCCCGGATAGGCTTTGGAAAGCCCCGAAATCTCCAAGAGCGCGGTCACGACTGGTTCACTTTCCCCCGGTGGATCGGTTCAACTGCCGATTCCTTGTGCAGATGCTCTTTCAGTAGCCGCCGCGCGACCCCCACGGCAATGGCTTGCGGGGATCTGCCCAGTTCCGGCTCACCGATTGGGCAAAGAATGCGCGAAATTTCGGCATCTTGATGCCCCAACGCCTTCAGTCGCGCCTGAAATCGCGCCCATTTCGTATCTGATCCGATTAGCCCGCAGCTGCCAAAGCCGCGCAAAAGCGCGCCGTGACACAACGCCAGATCGAACTCATGGCTGTAGCTCAGGATGAGGTGATGGGCCAAGGGTGGGGCATGGGCCATCAAGCGTGCCATATCATGGGCCACGACCATCTCGACGCCCTTTGGAATATCGGCGGGAAAGCGCGGCGCGTCATCATCGATCCATGTGATCGCCATTTCTGGCAAGGGTGCCATCACCGCAACGACGGCGCGCCCCACATGGCCCGCGCCCCAGACCCAAAGCGGCGCGCCCGCGCCTTGGTCCAGTGTCTCGGCCATCTCGAAGCGCAAACTGACCGCGCCGCCGCAACATTGGCCCAAGGCTGGGCCAAGCGGCAGGCGGTGGTCGGCCTGATCGCGCCCCTCGGCCAACATGGCGCGCGCGATGCGCATCGCTTCCCATTCCAGCGCGCCGCCGCCGATGGTGCCTTCGATATGATCGGCCGAAACAAGCATCGCCGCCCCCACCTCGCGCGGGGCCGAGCCTTGCACGGCGGTCACGGTCACGCGGATCGCGCTCATGACCCGCGCGCCCGGTCGATGGCCGCAAGCACCGCCTCGGCGGTCGCGGGGGCCTGCAGATCGGGGTAATGCGGCCCGCATGCGGCGCAGGCATCTGACAGGGCCATCAAGACGCTGATCCCCAGCATGAAGGGCGGCTCTCCCACCGCCTTGGAGCGATAGATCGTCCGGGCCGGGTTCGGCTGATCCCAGAGCGCCACGTTGAAGATGGGCGGCCTGTCGGAACAGGCGGGGATTTTGTAGGTCGCAGGCGCATGGGTTCTGAGCCGCCCGTGATCATCCCAGACCAACTCTTCTGTGGTGAGCCAGCCCGCGCCTTGCACGAACCCGCCCTCCACCTGTCCGATATCAAGGGCGGGGTTCAGGCTCGCGCCCGCATCATGCAAGATATCGCTGCGCAGGATGCGGTTCTCGCCAGTAGCCGTGTCGACCACCACCTCCGTGCAGGCCGCGCCATAGGCGAAGTAGAAAAACGGCTGCCCTTTGCCGGCGATCCGGTCCCATGCGATGTCCGGTGTCTTATAGAACCCCGTGGCCGATAGGCTGATGCGGGCGGCATAGGCCGATTGCACGGCCTCGACAAAGCTCAGCCTGTGGTCATGGCCGATAGAAACGCAGCCATCGCCGAAATTGATGTCATCATTGCGGTAGACATCCGCGAGATGCGCCGCGATCTGGTCGCGGATCGTGTCGCAGGCGGCCTGCACGGCCATGCCGTTCAGATCGGTGCCGGAACTGGCCGCCGTAGCGGAGGTATTGGGCACCTTGCCGGTATCGGTCGCGGTAATCTTGATCTTGTCCATACCAACGCCAAAGCGGCTTGCCGCCACCTGTGCCACCTTCTGGAACAGGCCTTGGCCCATCTCGGTGCCGCCATGGTTGATCTGGATTGATCCATCTTGATAGACATGCACCAACGCGCCTGCTTGGTTGAGATGGGTCAGCGTGAAGGAAATCCCGAATTTCACTGGGCTGAGCGCGATGCCGCGTTTCAGCACCGGCTGGCGCGCGTTCCACCGCGCGATCTCCGCGCGCCGCTCGGCATAATCGCAAGATTGCGCCAAGCGTTCGGTCAGACCATGCAAGATGAAATCGCGCACCTCCATCCCATAGGGCGTGACCCCGGGGCGGGGGGCGTCCTCGCCCATCTTTGCTTCATAAATACTCCCGCCGGAGGCCTCGGACCGGGCCACGCGCGCCTCTGGATAGTAATTGAGGCGCCTGATCTCCAAGGGGTCGCGACCCAGATGATGGGCGATGTGATCCATCACCCGCTCGATCCCGACCATGCCTTGCGGCCCGCCAAAACCGCGAAAGGCCGTGGCGCTTTGCTGGTTGGTGCGCAGCCTGTGCGAGGTGATCCGCGCGGCGGGCAGGTCATAGGCATTGTCGGCATGCAGCATGGCGCGATCCGCCACCGGCAAGGACAGATCCATCGACCAGCCGCAGCGCAGCGCATGGGTAAAATCCAGCCCCAAGACACGCCCCTCGGAATCGAAACCCGCGCGGTAATCGATGCGGATATCATGGCGTTTGCCGGTGATCAGGAAATCATCGTCGCGGTCATAGCGCATCTTGGCGGGCCGGCTCGTGCGCGCGGCGGCCACGGCACAGGCGATGGCCAGCGCATTGCCTTGGCTTTCCTTGCCGCCAAAGCCGCCGCCCATGCGGCGCACCTCGACGCGGACGGCATGCATGGGCAGGCCCAGCGCATCGGCCACCTTGTGCTGGATCTCGGTCGGATGCTGGGTCGAGGCATGGATCACCATGTCGCCATTGTCTTGCGGCAAGGCGAGGGCGGCTTGGCCCTCCAGGTAGAAATGCTCTTGCCCGCCAAGGCTGATCTGGCCCGCGATCACATGGGGGGCGGTCGCCAAGGCGGCGTCCACATCGCCCTTGGCGTAGATGCGCGGCCCATCTTCGAAGCGGGAATTGGCGGCGAGCGCCTCATCGACGCTGAGGATCGGCCGCTCCTCGGCAAGATCAAGGCGCGCCAGTTTCGCAGCCTTGCGCGCGGCCAGATGGTTTTGTGCGATGACCAAGAAAAGCGGCTGGCCTGCGTAATGGATCGTGCCATCGGACAAGAGCGGCTCGTCATGGGCGGCGGGTGCGCAATCGGGGATTTTGTCGAAATCTTGTCCTGTCAGCACGGCGACCACGCCCGGAGCCGACCGGACGGCGGAGAGGTCCATCGCCGTGACCGTGCCGCGCGCGATGGGCGACAGGCCAAAGGCCAGATGCAGGCAATCGGCGGGCGTTGGGATGTCATCGACATAGCGCGCGCGCCCAGTCACATGCAGGCGGGCCGCATCATGCGGCAGGCTGTCATGCGCGCTCATGACCGCACCTCCAGCACATTGACGGCCTCGCCCCTGCTTTCGCGGAAATAGCGCATCAGCATGCCCTGCGCGCAGCGCAGCCTGTAGCTGGCCGAGGCGCGCATATCCGAAAGCGGTGTGAAATCGGTGGCAAAGGCGCCTTGCGCGGCGCTTACGCTGGCCTCGGTCCATGGCTGGCCGATCAGCGCAGTCTCGACCGCATGGGCGCGTTTTGGCGTGCCTGCCATGCCGCCAAAGACGATGCGCGCCGACGTCACCACACCGTCGTCAATCGTCAGGTTAAAGGCCCCGCAGACCGCCGAGATATCTTGATCGAAGCGTTTGGACAGTTTGTAGCAGCGCAAGCGATCGGGCTGGACGTGCAACGAGACCGCCTCGACAAATTCGCCGTCTTGGCGGTCTTGGCGACCATAGGCGAGAAAGAAATCCTCAAGCGCGATCACCCGGCGCTGATCCCCCCGGCGCAGATGCAGCTTTGCCCCCAGCGCTATCAGCGCGGGCGGGCTGTCCCCGATGGGCGAGCCATTGGCGATATTGCCGCCGATGGTGGCGGCATTGCGCACTTGGGCCGAGCCGTAGCGGCGGATGAGTTCGGCAAAGCTGGGATGGCGATCGGCGAAAAAGCTGCCGAGATCGGCGATGCTGGTCATCGCACCGATGCGGATTGTTTGCTCATCGGCAACAATCCCGCGCAGATCGGCACATTGGTTCAAGAAGGCGACAGGCCCAAGATCGCGCAACCCCTTGGTCACCCAAAGCCCCACATCCGTCGCACCCGCGATGAGCGTCGCGTCGGGATTGTCGAGATACCATGCTGCCAGTTCATCGGCGGAGCTCGGACAGGTGGGGGGCTGTCTGCCCCTGTCGCCATTGTCGCTCGGACCAATGGCGCTCCACTGGCGACCCCCTGAGGGTATTTGTGAAACAGAGAAGGAGGCGGAACGGAGCCCTTGCGCATCGCTACGCATCCAGTCGGGGATAGGGGCCGTGCTCGCGGCCTCGGCCGCGCGGATGATCGGGGCGTAACCTGTGCAGCGACACAGGTTGCCGGCCAATTGATCGTCATGGTCGCGCCGCCCATTCAGATGCGCCACCGCCATCGAGACCACGAAGCCCGGTGTGCAAAAGCCGCATTGTGACCCGTGATGATCGACCATCGCCTGTTGCGCCGGGTGCAGCGCGCCATCGGGGCCTGCGATCCCTTCGACGGTGCGTACCGCCTGGCCTGCGAGTTGCGGCAAGAACAGGATGCAGGCGTTGAGCGCGCGCGCTGTTCCGTCGGGTGCGGTTACCATCACCGTGCAGGCGCCGCAATCGCCCTCGTTACAGCCTTCCTTGGTGCCGGTGAGCCGCCGTTGC
>JAQCLA010000147.1 GCA_027592105.1 Pseudomonadota bacterium
GCTTTTCCTCGCCCGCCGCGATGAACAGCGCCAGCTCATGGTAGAAATCGAGCGTCTTTTCATAAAGCAGGTCGAGCGATTTGATGTCCTTCATCATGGCATGCTCGTGGCTGAGCAGGTTCTCGGTGATGCGGTCGATCTGATCTTGGACCTGCTCATACTTGGCGATGAAGTTATGGATGGGCTTGGCCTTGCCGAACAGCCGCTCCCACCAGCTGAGCTTGCGGTTTGGGTCAAGCTCATCGACCGAAAAGCCCCGGATGGTGCCAACGATCTCGCGCAGGCTGTCGCCCGCCGGGCCCACATCCTTGTTCTTGACGCCTTGCAGCATGGCTTGGCTGATCTGTTGCAATTCGGCCTGCGCCGATGAGCCGAAGCTGACGATGGAATTGGTATCGCCCATGTCAATCTGCGCCATGCGCGCGCGGATCTGTTCGGCATTCGGCGCGTCGGCCTGTGGCAGCGGGATCAGGTCGGCCGATGGATCAGGCAACACCACGGCGTTGATTTCGTCGATCATCTTGGCGGCCGCTTCGGCCTGTTGGCGAATGTCTGTGGTCATGGTCGTTCCTTATCCCTCGTTATGCAAGTTTTCACGGTTGAGACGGTCGCGTAGCACCTCGGTCTCGATGTCGAAATTGGTGCGGTCATCACGCAATAGCGCGGTGGTCCGGCTGGCGAAATTCGTGTCGAGATCATCGAGAAAGGCCAAGTAGTCGGCGCGCACCTGCGCGTCGCGGCTGCGGGCATAGAGATCGGCGAATTGCATGGTCGCATCGCGCGCGCCTTGCAGATAGACGCCAAGGTAGCGCCGCGCGGCTGCCAGATCGCGCGGATCGGCTTCGACCTGTCGGAACAGGCTGCGCACGGTTTCGGAAAATCCGGCCACGCGGTCCTCCGCTTCGGTGTCGCGCGCGCGGCGGATCGCGTCGCGCATCTGATCGAGCAGCTTTTCGGCCTCGTCGATCTTGCGCGCGATCCGGTCGCTTTGCATGCGGTCGACACCCTCCATCCCCTTGTCGCGGAGTGGATCAAGCCCAAAGGCCCCAAGATGCAGCGCAGCCGCGATCACGCCGATCAACAACGCAGGCACGATCGCCCATTGGCCGCCGAAGACCAGCAGTCCCACACCCGCACCCATCGCCACGGCGCCGAAAATCTTGCGCGGGATGGCCGGGCGGCGCGCCACTTTGCGCTCTGCAAAAGCATCTTCGGCGCGCACGCCGTCGCGCGTCAGCCATGCGCCGAGCAACAGCGCCCCCATTCCCGCCAAATCCGTCGCGATCGCCGTGACAGGCTGAAAAAACGCGCTGAGCAAAGGCAACAGTGCCAGCGCGAAAAGAAGGTTCAGCTTGGCGCCATGGCGCATGGGTTTGCGACCACGAAAGCTGACCGGGTCGGGGCGTGGTGACGCGGCTTTTGGGCTGCGTGCCTCGGGGCTGAACTCTCCGCCAAACCGCCGTGCCATCTCAAAGCGCCCCAAAACCGCCGAAGACGGCCATGACGACGACCACCATCAACGCGAAGAACGACACGCCCTGAAGAAAACCAGAACTCATACCCACCCCATCACTCGCATGACCGCGATCGCCCCTACGTTAGAAAACTTCCACGCCAAAAAAAAGATGGCGCGCGCTGATTGGGTCAGATTGCCCCTTTGGCAAATCGGGATGGCACCGCGCGATCACAAGGGCGAGAGGCCCCAACGCGGGCGTTTTTCGGCGGATTTGCGTGTTTCTTGTGCCAAGGCATGGTCGAGCCGGTCCAAAATATCGGGCGTGTTTGGATCGAACACCGCCCGGTACAGCCGAAATAACCCGGGCCGTAGATAGCTTGACCAGTGACAGATCTTGCCTTGTGGCGCCCGCATGCGGATGCCCAAGCGTTGCAACGCGGCCCGGCTAGCGGCGCGGTCGATGAAAAGATCGCTCCACCCCGCCACATCCGCGATGCCCGCCGAGAGCGCCCAATCCGTCACCCTTGGCGCAGGCACGAAAAGGCGGAAGATCAGATCGAACAGCGCATTCTCACCACTGGCGACATTCAACACCCGCGCGCTGCGCCCTGCGGGGCTGGCCATCGCTGCACGCGCGCGGCTGCGGTATTCGGCCCCCGATAACAGCACAAGGCGCGCCACATCGCCCGCGCGCAGGCCGTGCAGTGCTGCCAACGCGACCCGCGCGCCCAGCGAATGCGCGATCAGGTTGATCGCCAGATCGGGGCGGCGCATGCGGATCTGTGCGATGAGATCGGCCAAGATATGGCCCTTGTCGAAAGCGCGGGCGGCAACCGCCCCCAAAGCCCCGCGCGCGTTCCAGCCAAAGCCGATGCCCAACCCGCCCTCGGCACGGTGCAGGTGCAAATGGCGCGGCCAGCTGATCGCTTTCCAACAACCCGGATCGGGGGTTTGCGACAAGATATGCCCATGCGGATCATGCCCGCTGATCCCCGGCGCGAAACGGTAGCCATGGATCATGATCGTGACTGTGCCGCCTTGGGGAAGGGCTGACAATGCGGCTGTCAGCTCACCCGCATCGCACCACCCGCGCGCAGTTGCGGTGATGGAAATCAGCCCCATGCCCGTCGTCCTTGCCAGACCTTGGGGGTCTGATAGGGCTGAGCCGCAACATTTGGATGAAGGCTGCGCGACATTTCCGTGACGCGCGCCGAAGCTTCAACCCCGCTTGACGCGGACGCGGCCACGGCGTAGCCACCTGCGCGTGGCGATTTGTGAACCGGATTGCGGGCCACGTTAAACATTCCGCTAAAGAGGTCGCGGATGTTCGGCTTGCCCGCACCCCCCCGACCCTGAGCTTAACCGAGGTCTTGCACCTCGCAACGATGCGAAAGGAAACGGGCATGACGCGCGTCAACAATCCGAACTGGAAACCCCGCACCCGCGCCGTGCATGGCGGCACCAAGCGCAGCCAATATGGCGAGGTGAGCGAGGCGATTTTCCTGACCCAAGGCTTTGTCTATGACAGCGCCGAGGCCGCCGAGGCGCGTTTCGTCGAAACCGGCCCCGATGAATATATCTACGCCCGCTACGGCAACCCCACCGTCGCGATGTTCGAAGAGCGCATCGCGGGCCTTGAAGGGGCCGAAGCCGCCTTCGCCACGGCCAGCGGCATGGCGGCGGTCAATGGCGCTTTGGTTTCGATGCTGCGCGCGGGCGATCATGTCGTCTCGGCGCGCGCGCTGTTCGGCTCATGTCTTTATATCCTCGAAGAGGTGCTGACGCGCTATGGCGTCACGGTCAGTTTTGTCGATGGCACCGATCTGGCAGCCTGGCAGGCCGCGATCCGGCCCGACACCAAGGCGGTATTTTTCGAGTCGATCTCGAACCCGACGCTCGAGGTGATCGATATCGCCGCCGTGTCAAAACTTGCCCATGCGGTGGGCGCACTGGTGATCGTGGACAATGTCTTTGCAACGCCCGTGTTCCAAGACACGCTGGGCCTTGGCGCCGATGTGGTGATCTATTCGGCGACCAAGCATATCGACGGGCAAGGGCGGTGTTTGGGCGGTGTGATCTTGGGCAGCCATGATTACATCAACAAAACAGTGATCCCCTATATGAAGCATACGGGCGGTGCGATGTCGCCCTTTACCGCTTGGGTCATGCTCAAATCGCTCGAGACGATGGACCTGCGCTGCCGCGCGCAAGCCGAAGGCGCATTGCGCATCGCCACTGCGCTCGAGGGGCAGCCGGGGCTCGCCCGCGTCATCTATCCCGGTTTGGCCAGCCATCCCCAGCATGGCCTTGCCATGGCGCAGATGGAAAAGGGCGGCACGATGATCGCGATGGAGATCGCAGGCGGTCAGGCTGCGGCGTTTCGTTGCCTCAACGCGCTCGAGACGATCATCATCTCGAACAATCTTGGCGATGCGAAGTCGATCATCACCCATCCCGCGACTACCACGCATCAGCGCTTGTCCGATGCGCAAAAGGCGACACTCGGCATTACGCCGGGTTTGGTGCGGCTCTCGGTGGGCCTCGAAGATCCCGAAGATCTGATCGCCGATCTGCTTTCGGGTCTTGCCGCGGCTGCACTAGCATGAACGGGGTGGTCTTTCGGCCCTGCCGCGTGACCGATGCACCGGGGCTTGCCAAGATTTATCACCGCGCGGTCCATGAAGGGGCGGGGCGGCATTATTCGGCGGAACAATGCAAGGCTTGGTCGCCCGCACCGCCGATGGATGAGGGCTGGCGCCGGCGCTTGATCGAGGCACAGACCATCGTGGCCGAACAGGGCGACGCGCTTTTGGGCTTCATGACGGTGGATATCGCCACGGGATGGGTGGATTTTGCCTATGTCACCCCCGAGGTGATGGGCCAAGGCGTGGCCGATACGCTTTACGCCCTCGTCGAGGGGCGCGCCCGATCGGCGGGCCTGCGCGATCTTGAAACCGAGGCAAGCCTGTTGGGCGAACGCTTTTTCCGCAGGCACGGCTGGCGCGTCATCACCCGCAACCAGATCAGGCGGGACGGCATCACCATGCCAAGCGCGTTGATGCGCAAACCTTTGGCGCGCGCGCGTTTCGCTGCGGCATGAGCGCGCCGCTGGGCTGTGGTATAGCGCAAAGGGGATGCAATTCGCACCGCTTGGCGTTAGCTAAAGACATGGAACACACCGCGTGAAAGCCACGGACATGACAGCGCTGGCCAAGAGTGATGACTGGATTGACCGCTTCGAAGGCCTCAGCAAGCTTGAGCCGGGCTTGCGCAATGTGCTGACCACGCGCAGCCATGTGGTGCGCCTGCCGGCCGATAGCGTCATCTTTGGTCCGGGCAAATCGCCCGACAACCTGCTGTTGCTGCTGCAAGGCACGGTGCGTGTGCAGCAACTGGCCGAGAACGGGCGCGAGGTCGTGCTTTACCGCGTCACCGCAGGCGAAAGCTGCGTGCTGACCACGGCCTGCATGCTGGCTTATGAGGATTATGCCGCCGAGGGCATCGCCGAGACCGATATCGTCGCCGCCGCCATCCCGCGCGGCGTGTTCGACGATCTGGTGGCCTCCTCCAAGGAATTTCGCAATTTCGTCTTTCGCGCCTATTCGCGGCGGATCACCGATCTGTTCCATGTGATCGAGGATATCGCCTTTCGGCGCATGGATATTCGGCTGGCGCAAAAGATCATCGAACGCGCCGATACCGGCGTGCTGAAGGCCACCCATGCCCAACTGGCCGCCGAACTTGGCACCGCGCGCGAGGTGATCTCGCGGCAATTGGCGGAATTCCAGCGACGGGGCTGGATCGCGCAATCGCGCGGCGTGATCGAGATCCTCGATTGCGAAGGCCTGCGCGCCTTGGCCCAAAGCTGAAGCGCGAAAAGCCCGAGGCTTTTCCGCGCCCTTTTTTCGCCGATGGGGCGCTTGTGTGACTAGGTCACTGATCGCGCCCACACGAATCGCTATGCATGATCTTGCGAACAGGAAGGAGCCAGTCAAAATGACTGCAATAATCAAGCTATGCTTGCCCGTCACCCATGGGGTGCGCGCATGATCGAAACGGCATTCACACCACTCACCTCGGCCTTCGGCGGGGCCTTGATCGGGCTATCGGCGGTTTTGCTGATGTTGGCCATCGGCCGCGTCATGGGGGCCACGGGCGTTTTGGCGGGTATTTTCGCCCCATCCTCGTGGCAAGACGCCAGCTGGCGCATCGCGCTTTTGCTCGGCATGGTC
The DNA here is from genome assembly GCA_027592105.1 of Pseudomonadota bacterium. GTDB lineage: Bacteria > Pseudomonadota > Alphaproteobacteria > Rhodobacterales > Rhodobacteraceae > Roseicyclus. Next base: position 5,689 of record JAQCLA010000147.1, read on the forward strand.
ACCGGCCCAACGGTCTATTGGCTGGTTGCAGGCCAGATGCCCGAGGTCACAGTTCCCGTCTCCACCCCCATGCTGCTGATTGGCGGCTTTATCGTGGGCATCGGCGTGACCTATGGGTCGGGCTGCACCTCGGGGCATGGTGTCTGCGGCATGGCGCGGCTTTCGCCCCGCTCGATCGCGGCCACGCTCACCTTCATGGCGACGACCGCCGTGACCGTCTATCTCGTCCGCCACGTTTTCGCAGGGTGATCTTGATGCATTTGATTATCGTCTATCTCATCGGTGTGATCTTTGGCACCGGTATCGTGGTCTCGGGCATGGCGAACCCTGCCAAGGTCATCAATTTCTTTGATATTGCCGGCACATGGGACCCCTCGCTTGCCTTCGTGATGGGCGGCGCGCTGATCGTGACCGCTGTGGGCTACCGCATGGTCTTTGGCCGCGCGCGGCCCTTGTTCGAGGGGCGCTTCGTGCTGCCGACCGCGCGCAATCTTGATGCGCGCCTGATCGGCGGCTCGGCGGTCTTTGGCGTGGGCTGGGGCATTGCGGGCTTTTGCCCGGGTGGTGCGCTGCCGGCACTCGGCACGG
>JAQCLA010000148.1 GCA_027592105.1 Pseudomonadota bacterium
TTGACGTTGAGCTTGAGGCGCACACCCATGTTGCGGATCTGCTCGGTCGGCTCGATGAAGGTGCGGCCCATGTATTGGTTGCGGATAATCCCCATCGCGTAGGGGATGCCTGATTGCAGGCTATAGCCGATGGCCGCCGGGGTGCCGCTATCGGGCACGGGGCAGACCAGATCGGCATCGACAGGCGATTCCTGGGCCAATTCGCGCCCGATCGCCTCGCGCGTTTCATAGACCGAGCGGCCGCCGATGATACTATCGGGGCGCGAGAAATAGACATGTTCAAAGATACAAAAGCGCGGCTGCTTTTGCTCGAAGGGTTTGAAGCTTTCGATCTGGCTGCCCGAGATGACGACCATCTCGCCCGGCTCGACCTCGCGCAGGAATTCCGCGCCGATGATGTCGAGTGCGCAAGTCTCCGATGACAGCGCATAGCCATCGCCGACACGGCCCAAGACCAAGGGGCGCACGCCCAAGGGATCGCGCACGCCGATCAGCTTGGTGCGCGTCATGGCCACAACGGAAAACGCCCCCTCGACCCGGCGCAGCGCGTCTTTCATCCGCTCGGGGATGGTCTTTTGCAAGCTGCGCGCCATCAGATGGATGATGCATTCGCTGTCGGAAGAGGATTGAAAGATCGAGCCGCGCTCGATCAATTCGCGGCGCAGCTCATCGGCATTGACGATATTGCCGTTATGCGCAATCGCCGCACCGCCCATGGCAAACTCGCCAAAGAAAGGCTGCACATCGCGGATCTGCGTGGCACCCTTCGATCCGGCGGTGGAATAGCGCACATGGCCGATGCCGATCTCGCCCGGCAATGTCTCCATCACGCTGGCTGAGGTGAAGTTATCCCGCACAAGGCCAAAGCGGCGCGCTGAGGAAAACCCATGCTCGGGGTGGTGGGTGACGATGCCACCCGCTTCTTGCCCGCGATGCTGAAGCGCGTGCAGGCCAAGCGCGATGAAATTCGCGGCATCCGAAACGCCGATCACGCCAAAGACGCCGCATTCCTCGCGGAGCTTGTCGTCATCGTCGGAATCGAAGGGGTGACGGGGGAGGGCTTGCATCTTGGCCGAATCTCCGGGCTGCGTCGTTAAGGTTGACATAGGGCAGCAGCGCGGCACTGTCACGAAACGATCACAGAATTCGCCCCTTTGGGAGCCGGTAAATTCCATGCGGTCTCACCAACCCATGCGGCCTAGACGAAAAAGCGGGGATGCGATGTGTCTGATTATCTTTCTGGCCGGGATTTGCATGACGCTCAGCTGGGGTTTGACATGGATCGACCCGCCCTTTGCGGGAGCGGCCCTGTCGCCGATGGCGATGGTCAGCGATGGGCGCATCACGCTTGGCCCTGACAGCGCATGGCAGGCTTGGGTTTTTCTGGGCGGCTTTGCTGCGGCAGCCTTGGCTGCGCTGATCGCGCTGCGTGGGCGCGGTGCGGGTCTTTGCGCTCTTGGCCGGGCTGTCGCCGCTGCTCGTCTTGGGTGATGCGCTGCTTGCCGCCGAGACCTTGCGCCGCGACCTTGGATTGCCCTTTCCAATCGATCTGGCCGATCTGCGCGCAAGCTGGTCGTTGGTGGAGGGGTTCGTGCGGATCGGCTTTTGGGCTTATCTGGCCGGTGCCGCGGTCTTGTTGCTGGCCGGTATCCGAACGCTCTTGCCGCGCCGATAACGCGTTACTGCGCGGTGCAAACCCCGGTCAATTGCTCGTAGCGGGCCAAGATCCAGCCCGGTGTATCATCGGGGATCTGCGCCTCAACTTGGGTTTGAACCTGCGCGAAGACCTGTGCCGAGCGGCTATCGGTCACCATGGCGACGGGTTCATTGCCCACGATCCGTTCATAGGCGATGAACGCCACCACCACGAGCAGCACACCGCGTGCCACGCCGAAAAGAAAGCCCAAGCCCGCATCCACCCCGCCAATGGCCGAGCGCTGCACGGCGGTGGCGAACATGGGCGTGAACAGCGACACGACCACTAAGGCGATGGCAAAGACACCAGCGAAACTGGCCAAGATACCCAATTCGCAGCTTTCACCGATGAAATCGCCCAAATAAGGCACTTCGCGGATCAGCGGCAGGGCATTGGGGGCAAAGATAAAGGCGATGATCGCAGCCGCGATCCAGCCGCCGATCGACAGCGCCTCACGCACGAAACCGCGCGCGTAAGCCAAAATCGCCGAAACGACGATCACGCCGGCCACAATGCCATCGACGAGGGTGAAACCTTCCATACTCTGCCCTTACCCGTTTACGCCCGCGGATTCTATCCCGCGCCGAAGATCTCGCCCACAAATCGGGGAAGATCGGCCATTTCTTGTACCTTTACACCGCTTGCCGCGCCGAACTTGCATCCTGCGGGCGCGATTGCTGTGGAAAAACCAAGTTTCGCGGCTTCTTTCAACCTGTTTTCGGCCTGTGCCACCGGTCTAAGCGCACCCGAGAGCGACAATTCCCCGAAAATCACCCCGTCGCGCGGCAAGGCGGTATCTTCGCGCGCCGACAAAAGGGCTGCCGCCACCGCCAGATCGGCCGCCGGCTCCGATATTCGCAGGCCGCCCGCGATGTTGAGATAGACATCGAGCCCAGCAAAGGAAATGCCCGCCCGCGCCTCAAGCACGGCCAAAATCATCGACAGCCGCCCGCCATCCCAGCCCACCACAGCCCGGCGCGGCTGGCTGAGCGACGAGGGGGCGACCAATGCCTGAATTTCCACCAAGACGGGGCGCGTGCCCTCCATGCCCGCAAAGACCACGGCGCCGGGGGCTGGGGCATCGCGGTCGGATAGAAACAGGGCCGAGGGGTTGGCCACCTCGGCCAGACCCGCGCCTGTCATCTCGAACACGCCGATCTCGTCGGCCGGGCCGAAGCGGTTTTTCACGCTGCGCAGGATGCGGAACTGATGCCCGCGCTCGCCTTCGAAATACAGGACCGTGTCGACCATATGCTCGACCACGCGGGGGCCGGCGATTTGGCCTTCCTTGGTGACATGGCCCACCAGCATGACCGAGACACCGCGCCGCTTGGCGAAGGTGGTCAATTCATGCGCGCTTGCGCGCACTTGGCTGACAGACCCCGGTGCCGCCTCGACCGTGTCGAGCCACATGGTCTGGATCGAATCGATGATCGCAAGATCCGGCGCTTCGGCCTCGAGCGTGGTCAGAATATCGCGCAGGTTGGTCTCAGCGGCCAACATCACCGCGCTATCGGCCAGCCCAAGGCGCTGGGCGCGCATGCGCACCTGTGCGGTGGCCTCCTCGCCCGAGACATAGACGACCTTGGCGCCCGCACGCGCGAAGCTGGCGGCGGCTTGCAGCAGCAGCGTGGATTTGCCGATGCCGGGATCGCCACCGACCAGCGTGGCCGAGGCAGGCACCAAGCCACCGCCCAAAACGCGGTCGAACTCTGCCATGCCCGAGGTGCGGCGCGGTGGCGGGTTTTCTTGGGTGCGCAGATCACTCAGCCCGATGCGCCGCCCCTTGGCTGCACCCAGCGCCGCCTTGCCGGGACCGGCTGACAGCGGCGCCTCTTCCGAGATGCAATTCCATTCGCCACACGCCTCGCAGCGCCCCGACCATTTCTTGTGGGTCGCGCCGCAGGCAGAGCAAATGAATTGGGTGACGGGTTTTGCCATGCGATGGGCTTAGCCGAGCGCCAAGCGCTGCGCCAGTGCAACGCGCATCAGCGCACCGCCGCGATCGGGCCTTCGGCGGCACCGGTCACGAATTGCCGCAGATAGGGGTCATCGGCGGTGTCGATCTCGGCCACCGGGCCATGCCAGCGGATCACGCCCTCATGCAACATCGCGACCTTGTCGGCGATGGCGCGCACTGAGCGCATATCATGGGTGATGGTAAGCGCGGTGGCCCCCATTTCGGTCACGATCTCGCGGATCAGATCGTTGATGACGCCTGACATGATCGGATCAAGCCCGGTTGTCGGCTCGTCGAAAAAGATGATCTCGGGCTCGGCGGCAATGGCGCGCGCAAGGCCCACGCGCTTTTGCATGCCGCCCGAGAGTTCCGAGGGGAAGAGGTCGGCCACATCGGGCTTGAGGCCCACGCGGCGCAGTTTCTCGATCGCGATCTCGCGGGCCTCGGCCTTGGGCCGTTTTTGTGGCCCGCGTTGCAGCCGAAAGGCCACATTCTGCCAGACCGGCAGCGAATCGAACAAGGCACCGCCCTGAAACAGCATCCCGAACCGCGCGAGAAAGGCATCGCGGTCACCCGATTGCACATCTTGGCCATCGACCGTGATCAAACCGCTGTCAGGCGCCACCAGCCCCAGCACGCATTTCAAGCAGACCGATTTGCCCGTGCCGGACCCGCCGATGATCACACAGCTTTCGCCACGCGCCACATCGAGCGAGAGGCCCTGCAAGACCCGTTTCGACCCAAAGGCCTTATGGACATCATTAAGCCGGATCATGCGTTAAAAAACAGCTCCGTCAAAAGGTAATTGGCCGCCAAGATCATGATCGAGGCCGAAACAACCGCATTGGTTGTGGCCCGCCCCACACCTTGCGCGCCGCGCCCTGAATTCATCCCGTGATAGCAACCCATCACGGCTACGATGAAGCCGAAGACCGCGCCCTTGATCAGGCCGGACGTGATATCCCACAGCTCAAGGAAATCGACCGTGTTGCGCAAATAGGCCGCCTCGTTGAAGTCCAGCCTTGTGGTCGACACCAGATAGCCGCCGAAAATCCCGATGGCGTCACCCACCGCCACCAAGATGGGCAGGCTGATGGTCGCCGCCAGAATACGCGGCACGGTGAGGTATTTCAGCGGGTTGGTTGACAGCGTGACTAGCGCGTCGATCTGTTCGGTCACCTTCATCGTGCCGAGCTCGGCGGCAATCGCGGCGGCCACGCGGCCCGCGACCATGAGGCCACCCAAAACCGGCCCAAGCTCGCGCACGATGCCGATAGCCACGATCTGGGGCACCACGGCCTCGGCGTTGAAGCGCGAGCCGCCGGCGAAAATCTGCAAGGCAAGCGCGCCGCCGGTGAAAAGTGCGGTCAAGCCCACGACCGGCAGCGACAGCCAGCCGATCTGTAACAGCTGCCAGAGCAATTCGTGCGGGTAGAAGGGCGGGCGCAGGATATGGCTGACGGCCTGACCGGCGTAGATCGTGACTTGGCCGATGACGCGCAGCATGCCGAGCGTCGAGCGCCCGATGGTCGCGAAAGGGATCAAAAGCGGGCTCATGCGCCGATATAGGCGCGTTGGTAGCGCCCGCCCAGCGAGGTGAGGATTTCATAGCCGATCGTGCCCGCGACATCGGCCAGCGCATCGACGCCTTGCTGGGCGCAAAGGATATCGAGATGAGCGGGGATATCGGCCAGATCGGTGACATCGACAGTCAAGAGATCCATCGAGACACGGCCCGCCAAGGGGCAGGCGGTGCCGCCTGCGAAAAGCCTTGCCTTGCCGCTCATGTATCGGATGAGCCCATCGGCATAACCTGCTGATAGCGTGGCTATTTTCGTGGTCCGTTTCGCGGTGAAGCTGGCCGCGTAGCCGACCGTTTCACCCGGTGCCACATCGCGGATCTGGACCACGGGCAGCGACAAGGTGACGACCGCGCGCGCCGCATCGAAGGGTGCGCCGCCGTAAAGCCCGACACCGGGCCGTGTCAGGTCGAAATGATAGTCGGGGCCAAGCAAGATCCCGCCCGTGGCCGCGAAACTGCGCGGGGCGCTGACGCCCGCGGTCATCGCGGTGAAAGCGGCAAGCTGGGCGGCGTTGAGCGGGTGATCCGGCGCGTCCGCGCAAGCCAGATGCGACATGACGAGGGTGAGCGGTCCGGCCTCCAAATCGGCGCGGGTAGCCGCCCATTCGGGGGCCTCCATCCCCAGCCGGTTCATGCCGGTGTCGAGCTGCACGCCGTAACCATGGCCGGGCAGGGCGGACCTGTGGCGGGCGGCCTGTTCGGGGCTGTTGAGCATCGGGATCAGCGCATGGTCGCGGATCGCGGCGGTATCGCCTGCCATATGGCCGGAAAAGATGTTGATCTCGGGCCCGTCACCAAGGGCAATGCGCAGCTGCGCGCCTTCTTCGGCGGTGGCCACGAAAAACCGCCGCGCGCCTTCGCGCGCCAAGCGCTTTGCGACAAGGGCGGCGCCACAGCCATAGCCATCGGCCTTGACGACGGCCCCGGTTTGCGCGCGCGACAGCGCGGCCAGCGCGCGCCAATTGGCAGCGATTGCATCAAGATCGATGGTGAGAATGCCTGTACCCATGCCCCCTGTGTCGGG
>JAQCLA010000149.1 GCA_027592105.1 Pseudomonadota bacterium
CGGCGACGGGCCGCGCAGCCTTGCCGATATGGTGACGCAGGAATTCCAGTGGTCGCGCAGCCTTGTGGCGCTTTTGCTGACCCATACACCGCGCTACCTGCGCGCCCTGCCATGGCGGCTGAGGTTTCAATTCCTGTTTTGCCAAGGGCTTTACCCGATGATGGCGCTCAGCGCCGCACTGATCTACGCGCTGCCCATCGCCGCGTTGTGGTTCGATCAACCCTATGCAGATGTCACCTATGCGCAGTTCTTGGGCCATGCCCTGCCGACAGTGGGCGCGATCACCGCTTTCGCGATCGCGATGCGGCACGATGGGTTCTTTCGCCCTCATGACGCCCGCGTCATCGCTTGGGAAAAGGCGCTGTTCTTGCTGGTGCAATGGCCTTGGGTGGCGTGGGGCTGCATCATGGCCGTGCGCGACCGGCTGACGGGGCGCTTCGTCGATTTCCGCATCACCCCCAAGGGCCAAGGCGCGGCCACGGTCCTGCCCTACAAGATCATCGCGATCTATGGGCTGCTGTTGCTGGGCGCGGTGTCGCCGGTGCTGATCCTTGCGGATGTCCGCCAAGCGGCCGGGTTTTACCTGTTATCGGCGCTCAACGGGTTTTTCTACACCACCATCCTATGGGTCGCGGTGTTAGGCCATATCCGCGAGGCCGGCTTAGCCGATCAACCGCGCGCTTGGTGGCGCGCGATGCGGCCGCATCTGGGCACGGCGGGGCTGGGGGCCGTGCTTTTGGTCTTTGCCGTGTCGCTGCGCGCAGCCGAAGGGGTGCATGCGCTGACCCTCGGCACCGGGCTCAACAGCCTCACACGGGCGGAATTCATCGTCTCGGGTGCGGCCAGCGGCGGCGCGGTCGGTGCCGCGCGCATCCGCTTCGTTGCACCCGCGCAATGGCAAAAACCAGTTTTACGATAAAAGGAGTTACAAAATGCTGCCCCCCTCCATGATGCCGTTCTACATGCAACGCCGCACACTCATGATGGGCATGCTGGCCGCAGGTGCCGGCATGGCCGTGGCCCTGCGCCCCTCGCCCGGTTCGGTGCCGCCCGGGTTGATCCCTTTCGGCGCCTATGACCCGGCAGGCGATTTCGCCGATGAAACCGATTTCACCATCGAACATGTCTTTTTGCCGTGGGAGGATGTGGCCATCACATCGCTTTTCGATGCCGACCGCTACGCGATGGACCGCAACCGCGCGCTATTGGTCACGCTGGAGCCTTGGACATGGTCGCGCAGCGAGCGCAACACCGCGCGCGCCTTGCGCGATGGCATTGCCGATGGGGCCTATGACGCCACGATGCGGTCGATCTGCGAGGTTCTGGCCGCGCTCAACAGCCCGCTCACGCTGCGCTGGGGCCATGAGATGGATGATGACAATGGCCAGTTCATCTGGGCAGGCTGGCGGCCCGATGACTATATCGCTGCCTATCGCCGGATGATGGATATCGCCCGCGACGCGGTGCCGGGGATCAACCTGATGTGGTCGCCCTTGGGCGATGCCGGGATGGAAGATTATTATCCCGGCGATGATTACGTCGATCTGACGGGGCTGAGCGTCTTCGGCCTTCAGGCTTGGGACCGTGCCAATTACAACCGCGACCGCAGCTTTGCCGAAATCCTCGAACCCCGCTACGCGCGGGCGGAAAGTTTCGGCAAGCCCATCGTCGTGGCGGAAATGGGCTATAGTGGCGATGCGGCTTATGTCGCGGCATGGAACAATGCTGTGCGCAGCCAAGCCGCGCAATTTCCGGCCTTGGTCGGCGTGGTCTATTTCAACTACCCCGAGGTCTATGACTGGCCGCAAGGATTTGGCCGCCCCGATTGGCGGATCGGCGACAGGATCGTGACCATCGCAAGCTGAGGGCGGTTTTCCGCCGAACGGCAAGCGCTTGATCCGCCGCGCGATTGCCGATGTTGTGCCGCAGCCATTCACAACCGCCCCTCGGCCACAAAGATCGGCGCATTGACCGGCGTCAATGCACAGGCCAGTTTTCCCCGACGCCGCAAGGCACCATCGGGGAAAAGGGCCAAACATCATGCAGCAATATTTGCGCCACAGGCTATGGGCCGCAGGCGTTGGCTTGGCGCTTTTAGCCAGCCCCTTGGCCGCCCACTCTCCCCAGATCGTGCCGCCTGAAGCAAGCCAAAGCATGGCGCCCGGCCAGCAGGCGCGCACGGCCCGCCCCCAGACATTCGATTGGCGCGCAAATCGCCCTGCCCCCGCCACCATCCAGCCTGCGCGCCGCAGCCAAGCCGCACCCGGGCGCGGCAGCTATATCTGCACCGCCGCCGGTTATGGTCGGATGTCGCGCTGCGTTGCGCGTTGATCGGCGTTGACAGGGGGCTTTGGCTATCCCTTACTGCGATCGCAGATCGAAGATGACGATCCGAGGGGGATATGCAGAACAGCTTGGCCGCCAGCGAACCGGCGCAAATGTCGCCGCTGCAGCGCGACAGCCTGCAACAACAGATCTACGACCGGCTGCATGCCGGGCTGATCGCGGGCGCCTTTCGCCCCGGCGAGGTGATTTCGAGCCGTAGCCTTGCAGGGCAGCTGGGTGTCAGCGCCATGCCCGTGCGCGAGGCGCTGACCCGGCTGACCGCCGAAGGCGCGTTGGAGCTGACCCCCAGTCGCACCTTGCGCGTGCCTGTGCTGTCTCCCGATGATTTCGACGAGGTGACAGCGATCAGGACTGAGCTTGAAGGCATGGCCGCATCCCGCGCAGGCGGGCAGCTCAGCGATGATGATGTCGCGCGCATTTGTGCCTTGTATGGCACATTGGCACAGGCCGCCGACAGCGGCGATGTCGACCGCTACTTGGCCGCAAACGCCGATTTTCATTCCGGCATCTACGCTGCCGCGCGCTGGCCTGTGCTGCTTGGGATGATCCAGCGGCTTTGGCTGATCGTCGGCCCCTCGATCCGCGCAAGCCTGCCAGATCAGGGACATATCAGCCGGTCGATGGGGTTTCACGACACGATCCGCGATGCGGTCGTGGCAGGCGATGCAGCCGCGCTCAGCGCCGCCATCATCGCCGATATCGCCAATGCCGCGCCGGAAATCCGCACCGCGCTGATCGCGCAGGCGGCCACGCCTGCATCCGCACATCCACAAGGGGCTGCCGCATCATGACCATCTTGCAATCGCTGACACCGCCCAAGGGGCTGCGCGTGGTCGTCACCGCGGGTGCCGCAGGGATCGGACAGGCCATCGCCACCGGGTTCCAGCAGGCCGGCGCACATGTCCATGTCTGCGATATCGACCCGGCCGCCGTTGATGCCGCACGCGCGGCGGGATTTGCGGCCATGCTCTGCGATGCCGCTGATCCAGACCAATCGCGCGCCTTTTTCGATGCTGCGCGCGCCGATATGGGCGGATTCGATGTGGTGATCGCCAATGCCGGGATCGCGGGGCCGACGGCCAGCATCGATGATGTGGACGAGGCCGCATGGGACCGCACGCTCGAGGTGAACCTGCGCGGCGTCTATCTGGCCGCGCGCTACGCCGCCCCCGATCTGATCGCAAGCCGTGGCAGCTTTATCGCGCTCTCCTCGGTCGCGGGGCGCTTGGGTTTCGCCCTGCGCAGCCCTTATGCCGCCTCGAAATGGGGTGTTGTTGGCCTGATCAAAAGCCTCGCGGTCGAGCTTGGTCCCCAAGGTGTGCGCGCCAATGCGATCTTGCCCGGCATTGTCAAAGGCCCCCGGATCGAGCGCGTGATCGCAGCGCGCGCCCAGCAGCTTGGCCAAAGCTATGCGGAGACCGAGACGCAGAACCTTGAGAAAGTCGCCCTTCGCCGCATGGTCGCACCCGAGGATATCGCGGCGATGTGCTTGTTCCTTTCGTCGCCCGGTGGCGGCAATATCACCGGCCAGGCGCTCAGCGTCTGCGCGGGTGTGGAGGCGTTGTGATGGAAAAAACCCCCATCGCGGTGATCGGCGCGGGGCTGATTGGATCGGCTTGGGCCTTTGGCTTTGCGCGCGCGGGCCATGCGGTGACGCTCTGGGATCAAGACACAGCCGCCGCGCAAGCAGCGCTCGCGCGTGTGACCGAGATCGCCACCGACATGCAGGCCGCAGGGCTTTTGGATGGGCAAACACCCGCGCAGGTGGCGGCGCGTGTCACGCTGACCCCTGACTTGAAGTCTTGCGTGAAGAATGCCCTTCATGTCCAAGAAAACGTGTCGGAAAATGTCGATGTGAAGCGTGAAATCTTTGCCGCGCTTGATGCCGCTGCCTTGCCCGATGCGATCTTGGCAAGCTCCACCTCGGCGCTGTTGCCCTCCAGCTTTACTGAGACGCTCAAGGGCCGCGCGCGCTGCTTGGTGGCCCATCCGATCAACCCGCCAAGCTTGATCCCCGCGGTCGAGATTGTGCCTGCTCCTTGGACCGACGCGGCCGCGATGGACCGCTGCGCCGCCACCATGGCGGGGATCGGGCAAAAACCCATCCGCATGGCGCGCGAGATCGACGGCTTCATCATGAACCGCCTGCAAGGCGCGCTGTTGCAAGAGGCGATGCGCCTTGTGGCCGATGGGATCGCGACCCCTGAGGATATCGACACGGGCATCCGCGACGGCCTCGCCCCGCGCTGGTCGCTGTGCGGCCCGTTCGAGGCGATCGATCTGAACGCGCCGGGGGGCGTGCGCGATTACGTGGCGCGCTACGGGCCGATGTATCGCATCATCGGCGCAGGCCAGACCACCCTGCCCGATTGGGAGGGCGAGACGCTGGATCGGATCGCGGCTGCGCGCCGCGAAGCACTGCCGCTTGCCGATCTGCCCAAGGCGCAGACCCGCCGCGACCGCCGCCTGATGGCGCTGATGGCGCATTTCCGCCGCGAAACCCCGCAAGACTGATCCGCCGAAAAGGGACCAAGACATGGCCGCAAAGACCCACAAAGTCATCATCTCCTGCGCCGTGACGGGCGCGATCCATACACCATCGATGTCACCCCATCTGCCCGTGACGCCGCAAGAAATCATCGCCGACGGGCTGAAAGCGGCAGAAGCCGGGGCCACGATCCTTCATCTGCATGCGCGTGACCCCGAAACGGGGCGGCCCACGCAAGACCCCGACGCCTTCCGGGCCTTTCTGCCGCAACTCAAGCAAGCGACGGGCGCGGTGTTGAACCTGACCACGGGCGGCTCGCCACATATGACGGTGGCCGAACGGATGCGGCCTGCGGCGGAACTCAAGCCCGAGGTGGCATCGCTCAACATGGGGTCGATGAATTTCGGGCTGTACCCGATGCTCGACCGCTTCAAGGAGTTTCGCCACGATTGGGAACGCGCGCATCTCGAAAACAGCCGCGATCTGGTTTTCAAGAACACCTTCGCCGATATCGAGCATATCCTGCGGATCGGGAACGCCAACCACACCCGCTTCGAGTTCGAATGCTACGACACCAGCCATCTCTATAACCTTGCGCATTTCGTCGATCGCGGCCTCGTAAAAGCGCCCTTCCTTGTGCAGACGGTCTTTGGCCTGTTGGGCGGCATCGGCGCACACCCCGAAGATGTGGCGCATATGAAGCGCACCGCCGACAGGCTGTTTGGCGATGCTTACGTCTGGTCGGTCTTGGGTGCCGGGCGCAACCAGATGCCGGTCGCGGCACAGGCCGCAGCTCAGGGCGGCAATGTGCGCGTGGGGCTGGAGGATTCGCTTTGGATCGGGCCGGGGCAATTGGCTGAAAGCAATGCCGACCAAGTCCGCAAAGTGCGCGCGATCCTCGAGGGCCTGAGCCTCGAGGTCGCAAGCCCGGATGAGGCGCGCCAGATGCTCGATCTCAAGGGGGCGGATGGTGTCGCATTCTGATCTGGGGCCCGTCATCGTCACGGGCGGCAGCCGGGGCATCGGGGCGGCTACTGTGCGCGCGCTGGTGGCTGCGGGGCGGCCGGTGGTGTTTTCCTATGCCAGCAACACGGCAGCCGCCGATGCGCTTTGCGCGGAACTCGGTGGGCATGTCCGTGCGCTTTGCGCCGATGTCACCGATCCGGCGACCCCTGCCCGGCTCTTCGATCTTTGCCAAACGGCCTTTGGTCCGGCTACGGGGCTTTTCGCCAATGCCGGCATCACGGGGCCTGCAAGCAAGATCACCGATTTGTCGCTCGCCGATCTGACCCGCGTCATCGACACCAATCTGATCGGCAGCTTCCTGACCGTGCAAGAGGGCGCGCGGCGCATGGGCAAAGGCAGCGCGATGGTGCTGATGTCGAGCCGGGCGGCGGAACTGGGCG
>JAQCLA010000150.1 GCA_027592105.1 Pseudomonadota bacterium
CCATACGCGCTTTGCCTCTTCGGCGGCGACCCATTCGGCATCATATTTGGTCATCGTCTCGTCCCTTTCATTCGGGCCGGGCGGTGCGTCCCTGTCACGCGCCCGGAAAAATCTGTTCAGCCGTTCTGTATCGGCCCAACTGGCCCACCGCTCATCATCTCGCCGCAATCATAGATCGGTGTCATGCTGAGAAAGCCCGCCTCGCCGGTCTGGGCGAATTCCATCGGGCTGCTGTCATACTCAAAGCGCTCATCACCATCGATGACCGTCTCGATCCCACCAAAGAACATCCGCCATTCGGGATGCACGAATTGGTTTCCCTGCACCCGGCGCTGACCTGCACCGAGGTTGTATTGATAGGCGAAATCCGTCACCAAAAGCCGCTCGCCATCGATACTGACCGCGTCACCCGTCAGGCTGTCAAAGCCGGTATAGTCGCGTTGCACGGTTCCCGATGCACCCTCGATCAGCAGCGAGAACACCATGCTGTCACTGCCGCTGTCCAAAAGCTCGGTCAGGCTGGCTGGGTCTTGCTCGGGTTCGATCAGGATGCTGCCGCCGCCCGACCGCAGGTTCCAGCTTTGCAGCCAGCGAAACTCCGCATCCGTGTAGCTGAGGTGGAATGGGCCATCGCTATCGAGCGAGATCCGCCAATGCGTGCCTTGCGGATCGGCGGCGCATTGCCAGTGATGGCTGACGGTGCAACCCCGCGCCTGCACGGTCAAAAAGGCCGTGCAGCCAGCGGGCACCTCGAACAATTGGGGCTGGGCCGCAAGCGGTGCGGGCAAGGCAAAGCCGATCACCGCCGCCAAAGCAGCTGAGATAAGGCTAAGTTGTCCTGTCCGGTTCACGTTTCGCCGCCCTTCCGCGTTTTGCCCGTTACTCTGCCGCGACCGCGCCAGACATGGCGAGCTTTTCCAAGATCGCCTCGGCCGCTTCACGCCCATCACGGATCGCCCAAACCACAAGGCTTGCGCCGCGCACGATATCGCCCACCGCGTAAACATCGGGGATCTGGGTCTCATGCGTGCGGAAATTGGCCTTGATCGTGCCCCAGCGGGTGACTTCCAACTCGGGCGCGCCCCAGAGCACCGGCAAATCCTCTGGCTCAAAGCCCAAAGCCTTGATGACCATATCGGCAGGCTCATTGTAATCGGCCCCTTCGATGATCTCGGGGCTTTGACGGCCCGTCGCATCAGGTTGGCCAAGGCGCATTTTCTGGACTAGCACGCCGTCAACTTTGTCACTGGCGACAAAGCCCTTGGGCGCGGAAAGCCAGACGAAATCAACGCCCTCTTCCTCGGCATTGGCGACTTCGCGCTGGCTGCCGGGCATGTTGGCCTTGTCACGACGATAAAGGCATTTGACGCTTTCGGCACCCTGACGGATCGCGGTGCGCACGCAATCCATCGCGGTATCACCGCCACCGATTACGACGATGCGCTTGCCTGCGGCGTTCAACTCACCGCTGTCGAATTCCGGCACTTCGTCGCCAAAGCTTTTGCGGTTGGACGCGGTCAGATAGTCGATCGCGCGCACGATGCCATCGGCACCCACACCCGGCGCGTTCAGATCGCGGGATTTGTAAACGCCCGTGGCGATGATCACGAAATCATGCTTGCCGCGGATCGCGTCAAAGCTGATCGTTTCGCCCACATTGCAGTTGAGGACAAAGGCGATGCCCGCATCCTCAAGCTGCTGGGTACGGCGCATGACCACATCCTTTTCCAGCTTGAAGCCGGGGATGCCATAGGTCATCAAGCCGCCCGCGCGGTCGTAGCGGTCATAAACCGTGACCTGAAGGCCCGCACGGCGCAGCATGTCGGCGGCAGCCAAACCACCGGGGCCAGCACCGATGATGCCGACCGATTCGGTCCGCTCGACCGAGGGGATGCCGGGCTTGACCCAACCCTGATCCCATGCGGTATCGGTGATGTATTTCTCGACCGAGCCGATGGTGACCGTGCCATGGCCCGATTGCTCGATCACGCAATTGCCTTCGCACAGGCGATCTTGCGGGCAGATGCGGCCGCAAATCTCAGGGAAGGTATTGGTCGCCTGACTGATCTCATAGGCTTCTTGCAGACGCCCCTCGGCGGTCAGCTTTAGCCAATCGGGAATATTGTTGTGCAGCGGGCAGTGCGACTGACAATAAGGCACGCCGCATTGGCTGCAGCGGCCCGCCTGTTCAGCGGCCTTTTCGCGCGCATATTCACCGTATATCTCGTCGAAATCCGCCTTGCGCAGCGTCGGAGGACGCTTTTCAGGCATTTCTTTCGGTAACGAGACGAATTTCAACATGGGTTGCTTGGCCACGAAACATCTCCCATCCTAGCTGCGACGCCTATACCGAGAGAGCGAACAGATAAAAAGACAGCATTACTGACCTAAATAAAGATTCTTCTGCCCGCTCACACCAAAACACAGTCGCGATATCGACGAATTAGTAAACAAACGGACCTATTGGATTTTTAATCATGCAAAAACAATATTATAGTTCTGTCTTTGCTTGGGTGGGTATTGCACGATGACTCTCTGGCACTTGATCTTGCTGGCCTTGATCCAAGGCATCACCGAGTTCTTGCCAGTCTCAAGCTCGGGTCATCTGGTGCTTTTGCCGAATCTCACGGGGCTGGCGGACCAAGGCCAACTGCTGGATGTCGCGGTGCATGTCGGCACACTGGCCGCCGTGATCCTATACTTCTGGTCGGATGTGCGGATGGGCCTGTTGGGTGTGCCGCGCATGCTGACGGGCCGGATCGACACGCAAGGTGCCAAGCTCGCCTTTTTGCTGATGATCGCGACCATCCCGGTGGTACTGGTGGGGCTGGCGCTGCATCTGACGGGGCTGGATGATGCGATGCGCTCGATCGCCGTGATCGGCTGGACCATGCTGATTTTCGGCATCGTGCTGTATTGGGCCGATCAACGCGGGCCACAGGTGAAACAGACCGAGGGGTGGAACACCCGCGACGCCATCATCTTGGGCCTATGGCAAGCGGTGGCGCTGATCCCCGGCACATCGCGCTCGGGGATCACGATCACGGGCGCACGGTTCTTGGGCTATGACCGCCAATCGGCGGCGCGCATCGCAATGCTGATGTCGATCCCGACCATCGCGGCCTCGGGCGTGTTGTTGGGTGTCGATGCGCTGGTGTCGGCCAACCTCGCCGCACTGCGCGAGGGCGCGATTGCAGCGGCCTTCGCCTTTGTCGCCGCATTGGCGGCGCTGTCACTGATGATGCGGCTTTTGCAATCGGTCAGCTTTACGCCCTATGTGATCTACCGGGTCGTGCTGGGCGTCGTGCTGCTCTGGATCGCCTATGCTTAATCCTGCTTTAGATTACGCGCGCTTTCCTTGATCTCGGCATATTGCCCGCCGGACCGATAGGGCCACAGGTAGTCATCCAGCACCGCACCCATCGCGACCGGCGTAATGCCCAGCGTGGCGAACCCCATGCGCCCTTCGCCCACGACATTGTCACGCGCAAGGTTACGCACCTGATCGCGGGTCAAAAGGCCATTTTGGAACAGCCCAAGGCTGACCGCCTGTAGCCCATCGAACACCGCACCCATGATGCGCGCGATCCAGAAAGGCGTGTTCACGATCAAGCGGCGGCGGCGCACAACAGCAAGCATGCGCTGCATCAACTGTCGGAAACTCGCAACCTCGGGGCCGCCCAACTCATAGATACCGGGCTTTGCCTGACCCAAGACACCCATCACGGCGGCTTGCGCGACATCATCGACATAGACGGGTTGAAACCGCGTCGCGGCACCCACAACGGGCAAGATCGGGCCAAGGCGGCTCATCGCGGCGAAGCGGTTGAAAAACTGATCCTCGGGGCCAAAAATGATCGAGGGGCGCAAGATCACCGCGCTGGGAAAGGCGGCAAGCACGGCCTCTTCGCCCTTGGCCTTGCTTACGGCATAGCGGCTGTCGCTCTCGGCATCGGCACCGATGGCCGAGATCTGCACCAGATACGCGGCCCCCTCTTCGCGGGCGATGCGCGCGACGCGGCCCGCCCCCTCGGCTTGCACGGCGTCAAAGCGATTCTTGCCCGACTCGGCCAGAATACCCACGCAATTGATGACCGCATCGGCACCATGGATGGCCGCGCGCACGCTGGCATCATCGCGCAGATTGGCCAAGATCGGCTCAACCTGTCCGACAACGCCGTAGGGGCGCACGAAAAGTGCCTCGTTCGGGCGGCGCACCGCGACGCGCACGCGCCAACCCTCTTTGGCCATGCGGCGCGCGATGTATCGGCCGACAAATCCCGATCCGCCGAAAATGGTGACGAGCTTCGACATGACTGATGTCCTCCGGTCGCTTTGCGCGGGTGATAGGCGGGCGGCCCGCTTACGACAAGGCGCAAATCGTCCCAATCTTGCCAGTTTGCATGGCGGCGCGGGATGGCGCTGGTATCCCCCTTCTTGGCCGCGATAGAATTGAGGTGATGCAGACAATGCCACACCCTTCCAAGTTCAGCCTTCTTGCGGTGATTTGCATTGCCGCCTTGGGCCTTGGGCTGCGCGCGGGCACCGCACAAGAGGTCACGCTCAGCGCGCCCGAGGCGGTGATTGACCGCCTGCGCCGCGACGCCCTGCTGTTGCGCCAAGGCGATGAGGCCGATGTGCGCAGCGGGGCCGATATCACCGCCGCCGCGCGCGCCGATTACGGGCGGCTCATCGGGGTGCTGTACGAGGCGGGGTTTTTCGCGCCTGTGATCTCCATCCGGCTTGATGGGCGCGAGGCATCCGAAATCTCCCCCTTGTCGCCGCCCGCGCGTGTCGCGCGGGTTGAGATCATCGTGCAAACCGGCGCGCCCTTTCACCTTGGCCAAGCGCAGATCGCGCCGCTTGCGCGCGACACGGACTTGCCCGTGGGGTTTGCAACCGGTCAGCCGGCCAATACCGCGCTGCTGCGCGATGCCACGCAGGTCGCGCTTTTGGGGTGGCAGAATATCGGCCATGCCAATGCCGTCCTGTCACACCAGCGGATCGTGGCGCAAAACCGCGATGCGGTGCTGGATGTCGATATCGGCCTTGCCCCCGGCCCGGTCATTCGCTTCGGCGACCTGCTGCCGATGGGCCAAGTGCGCATGCAACCCGCGCGCATCGCCGCCATCGCCGGGCTGCCCAGCGGAGAGATCTATTCCCCCGCGGCCCTGAACCGCGCCGAGGCACGTTTGCGCGACACCGGTGCCTTTGGTGCCGTGGCGCTTTCGCTTGCCCCGGCCAAGGGCGACAATAGCGCCGATGTCACCGCCATCGTGGAGGAGGCACCGCTGCGCCGCCTCGGCTTTGGCGCGGAACTTGCCAGCGATGCGGGCATTCAACTCAGCGCTTATTGGCTGCATCGCAATCTTTTCGGCGGGGCCGAGCGGCTACGCTTTGACCTCGCCATCGCGGGGATCGACGATATTCAAAGCGGCGATGAGATCGACACCACGCTTTCCGCCCGCTTTGACCGGCCCGCGACCTTCGGCCCGGATACAGCGCTATCGCTTGAGGCCGAGACCGTCATCTTGCGCGAACCCAGCTATCGGATCGAGGGCGCGCGGATCGCAGGCGGATTGACCCATCGCCTCTCGGACGAAATCACGCTGTCAGGCGGTCTTGGGCTGGAATTCTCGCGAATCGAGGATGGCTTGGGGCGGCGCGATCTCACGCGTTTGACCCTGCCCTTGGGCCTAATCGTCGATCGGCGCGATGAAGTGATCGATGCGCGGCGCGGCAGCTATCTCGCGGCCGAGCTTGAGGGCTTTGGCCTTTTCGGGGCAAGCAGCGGCGCGCGGATCACGCTGGATGGGCGGCGCTATTGGCCGCTTGGGGCAGGCCGCGCCACCCGGCTCGCCGCGCGCGGTCAGATCGGCGGGATGATCGGGGCCGATCTGGCAGATATTCCGCCCGATGATCTGTTCTTTTCGGGTGGCGCGGGCACAGTGCGCGGCCAGCCCTATCGCAGCCTTGGCGCAACGCAATCGGGCCTTGCCAGCGGCGGG
>JAQCLA010000151.1 GCA_027592105.1 Pseudomonadota bacterium
ATCTGGAGCGGCGCTTGGGCGATATGATCGTGGCCTATCGCCGCGACAAATCCCCGATTTATTGCCGCGATATCAAGGCCGATGGCGCGATGACGGTGCTGCTCAAGGATGCGATGCAGCCCAATCTGGTGCAAACGCTGGAAAACAACCCCGCTTTTGTGCATGGCGGCCCATTCGCCAATATCGCGCATGGCTGCAACAGCGTGATCGCCACCAAGACCGCGCTGAAGCTGGCCGATTTCGTCGTGACCGAGGCCGGTTTCGGGGCCGATCTGGGCGCCGAGAAATTCATGAACATCAAATGCCGCAAAGCGGGGCTTGCCCCCGATGCGGTGGTGATCGTGGCGACCGTGCGCGCGATGAAGATGAATGGCGGCGTGGCCAAGGCCGATCTGGGTGCCGAGAATGTTGCGGCCGTTCAGGCCGGTTGCGCCAATCTGGGGCGTCATATCGAGAACGTCAAAAGCTTTGGTGTGCCCGTCGTCGTCGGCATCAACCATTTCGCAGGCGATACCGATGCCGAGATTGCAGCCGTCAAAGCCTATGTCGCGGCGCAAGGCTCGGAGGCGATCTTGTGCAAGCATTGGGCGCAAGGCAGCGCAGGCATCGAAGAACTGGCGCATCGTGTGGCCGAACTTGCCGAAGGTGGCAGCGCGGATTTCCACACGCTCTACCCCGATGAGATGGGGCTGATGGCCAAGATCGAGACCATCGCGACCAAGATCTATCGTGCAGGCAGCGTGACCGCTGATGCAAGCGTGCGCGCCCAGCTGAAAGCGTGGGAGGATGCGGGCTATGGCAACCTGCCCGTCTGCATGGCCAAGACGCAGTATTCCTTTTCCACCGACCCGACCCTGCGCGGCGCGCCCGAGGGGCATACCATCCCCGTGCGCGAGGTTCGGCTGTCGGCGGGGGCGGGCTTTGTCGTGGCGATCTGCGGCGAGATCATGACCATGCCCGGCCTGCCCAAGGTTCCAGCCTCGGAGACGATCCGGCTGAACGAGGCCGGACTGATCGAGGGGTTGTTCTAAGCAAGCGTGCTGCCTTGGGCGGCCCGGGCACCCCGATCAGCGGGCAGCGTGGGTCGGCCAAAGGCGGCTGCGTATTTTTGGGAAAGATGAAGGATCAGGGCATGGGCGCACAGATCATCGACGGGAAAGCCTTTGCAGCAAAGGTGCGGGCACAGGTGGCGGCCCATGTCGCGGGCCTGAAGGCTGGGCATGGGATTGTGCCGGGATTGGCCGTGGTCTTGGTCGGGCAAGATCCTGCCAGCCAAGTCTATGTCAAGAACAAGGGTGTGCAGACTATCGAAGCGGGGATGGCGAGTTTCGAGCATAAGCTTGATGCCGCCACGCCCGAGGCAGAAATCTTGGCGCTCGTTGCCCGCCTGAATGCCGATCCCGCGGTGCATGGCATCTTGGTGCAATTGCCGCTGCCCGCCCATGTCGATGCGGCATTGGTCATCAATGCCATCGATCCCGCCAAGGATGTGGATGGGTTTCATATCTCGAATGTGGGCCTTCTGGGGACCGGGCAAAAGGCGCTGGTGCCTTGCACGCCTTTGGGGTGCCTGATGATGCTGCGCGACCATCACGGCGATTTGTCGGGGCTAGAGGCGGTCGTCGTTGGACGCTCGAATATCGTGGGCAAGCCTATGGCGCAGCTTTTGCTGGGCGATAGCTGCACCGTGACAATCGCGCATTCGCGCACTGCCGATCTTGGCGCGGTATGTCGGCGCGCCGATATCGTGGTGGCCGCCGTTGGACGGCCCGAGATGATCCGGGGCGATTGGATCAAGCCCGGTGCCACGGTGATCGATGTGGGCATCAACCGGGTGCCGCATCCGGATGATCCCGCCAAGACCCGGCTGGTGGGCGATTGCCATTACGACAGCTGCGCTGCCGTAGCGGGGGCGATCACCCCTGTGCCCGGCGGTGTCGGGCCGATGACCATTGCCTGTCTTTTGGCCAATACGTTAACGGCATGTTGCCGTGCACATGGTCTGGATGAGCCCGTGGGGCTGACAGCTTAGGCGCCGATCCTTCGCAGATCGTACAGGCCCGCGCGAGAATGGTTTGCGCCATGGCCAATGTGGTCTAGAGTTCGCGCGGGAACGTGTTGACCGGAATAGTCGTGGTTCATGGTATTTGTGCGTAACGAGGTCGCCCGCGATTGGGCGCGCCCGATGACATCATTGGGTATGATATGGGCTTTCTCTGCCCTGACCCTTGGCCTCATCGGCCCTTTCGGCACATTGGCGGCTTTGCCACTTGGCTGGCGGTTGTTGTTTTGGGGGGGTGTTTTGGCCGCCGGGGTGACTGTGGCGCGTGGGGCGGCGGTATTGGTGCGCCCGCTTTGGGCTGGTGGCGCGATCTGGGCGGCACTGTTTCAATGTGGATTGTGCGCGCTGATCCTTGGGCCGATGATCTGGGCCTTGTGCCGCGCCTTGCCGGGGGTTGATCCGGCGGTGGTGCCATCACTTGGCAATAGCGTCATCGTGGTGGTGCTGGTCTGGCTTTGCATCAGCGTATTGCGCGGTCAGGCAGGGCCAATGGTGGGATTGGTCGATCTGCCCGCACCATATCCGTATGATCCATATTTGGAATCGCAAGAGCGCCTGTCGGCGCAAACCGATCACACCCCGTCTTTGAGCCGCCCTGCGTTTCTCGCGCGCGGCGATTTTGTGCTGCCCGGTGCGGTGCTGAGGGTGTCGGCCGATAATCATTATCTGGTGATCCAGACCACGCATGGCACGGGTCGCATGATCATGCGCTTTCGCGATGCCTTGCGGGATCTCGAGGGTTTGCAGGGGTTTCGTATTCACCGCTCGCATTGGGTGGCCATGGATGCGGTCTTGCGGGTGAGGGCCGAGGGGCGGCGTTATGTGCTGGAGTTGATCGACGGCTCGGTCTTGCCAGTCAGCCAAGCCTATCTCGAACCGTTGCGCGCCACTGGCTTGCTCGATCAGCGGGGCATGGGCAAACGGATGGGTGGCGCGGCCAGCAAGATCGCCTCGGCCTCGCGCGCCATCAACCCTGCGAGTTCGGGGCGGTCGCAGAACATTCCGCCGGTATAGGCACCATAGGCAGGCAAGATCAGCCGGGTATCATCGCGCAAGATGCAGCGGCGGCTGATGCTGCGCCCGCGCAAGGTGATACGCGCCTTGGGGTGGTAGTGGCCTGAAATCTCACCTATCGACCCCGCCTCTGCGATGTGGCGAAAGACAAGCGGGCCATCGTCATATTGTGCCAAGTGGCTGCCCGCCAGATCGAGCGGGCCGGGATCATGATTGCCCGCGATCCAGACCCAGCGCCGCCCCGCCATCAAGCTGGTCAGTCGCGCCTTGAGCGTTTCGCCCATGGCTTGGGCGGCGCGCAGATCATCGAAACTATCGCCCAAACAGATGACCGTTGCAGGGCGCATTGCAGCGATATCTTGGCTTAGCCGGTCGAGTGTCTCGATCGTCTCATAGGGGGGCAACAGGGTGCCGCCCCGCCGTGCCACCCGCTCGGATTTGCCCAAATGCAGGTCGGACACGCACAAAAGCGCGCGCGCGGGCCAAAAAAGCGCACCCGTCGGCAGGGCGTGCAGCGTTTCGCCACGGAAGGGAAAGGGCAGGGTGGTCATCGCCTGCTCATAGGCGTTTGGGTGCGCGTTCAGCAAGGGGGGCGTCAGGGAATGACAGCATCCAAACCTGCGGTGGCCATCAGGCGCGCGGCCTCGGCCTCGAGCAGGCGCTGATCGGCCATGCCCGCGATCGGCACGCGGCCCGGTTCCAAGAACAGGGGCGCGGCCAGCGGGCTCACGCGGGGCAGGCGCACATGGTCGATCCTATCGTCGATGCGCGCCAGCATCCCTTCGATTCGACCGAAATCGACAAGGCCGCGCATCGCCTCGGCCCGTGTGATCGCCAGCATGATGTGATCTGGGTCGTATTTGCGCAACGTGTCGTAAAGGATATCGGTCGAAAACGTCGCCTGTCGCCCGGTTTTGCGCGCGGCACCGGGTTGGTTGCGTTCGATCAGCCCCGCGATCAATGCGCTAGCCTTGAAGGTGCGTTTCATCACCGCGTTATCGGCCAGCCACGCCGTCATGGTTTCCACCAGATTGTCGCGCGAAAATAGCGTCGTGGGATCGCCCGGCGCATCCAGTCCCCAGATCAGCGTCGCGTAATCGGTGGCGACAAAGCCCATCGGGTTTAGTCCCAGCTCCTCCATCCGTTTGGTGATCAAAAGGCCAAGCGTCTGCTGCGCATTGCGGCCTGCAAAGCCGTAAGCCACGACATGTTCGCGCCCGTCATGGGGAAAGCTTTCGACCAAAAGCCTGTCACGCTCAGGCAGGCGGCTGAGCTTGCGCTGCAGCGCCAGCCAGTCGCGGGTGTGCTGCGGCAGATCGGGCCAGTCGGTGTGGCGGAACATCTCCAAGATGCGGTCGGAAAGCTGGGTTGAGGTTGCGAATTTCGTGCCCATGAAGGTTGCGATCTTGGGCTTGAGATGGGGGGTGCGGCTGACCTCGATCACCAGCTCGCGCATGCCCTCGAAGCGCACGATCTGGCCACCGATGAGAAAGGTGTCACCCTTGCGCAGCATCGCGGCGAAATATTCCTCCACCTCGCCCAAGGGCGCACCACCGCGCGATTTCTGAAAGCGCACCTGCATTTTGTCGGCATCCACGATGGTACCGATGTTCATGCGGATGCGCGAAGCACGCCTAGGGTCACGCAACTGCCACTGCCCATCTGGGCGTTGGATCAGGCGCTGCCACTGGTCATAGGCCCTAAGCGCATAGCCCCCCGTCGCCGCGAAATCGAGGCAGCGATCGAATGACGCGCGCGGTAGATCCGAATAGGCGCCCGCGCTGCGGATCTCGGCGAACAGATCATCGGCGTCGAACGGCCCGGTACAGGCACGGATCAAGATATGCTGGCACAGCACATCCAGCGGCCCAGTATGGTCGGTGTCACCATCCAGCGCATGGGCGCGCACGGCCTCCAGCGCTGCGGTGCATTCGATCACCTCGAAGCGGTTGGCGGGCACGATCAGCGCCTTGGAGGGCGCGTTGTAGCGGTGATTGGCCCGCCCGATCCGCTGAACCAGCCGCTTGACGTTTTTCGGCGCGCCGATCTGGATTACAAGGTCCACATCACCCCAATCGATCCCAAGGTCGAGCGATCCGGTGCAGACAATCGCCCTCAGCCGTCCGTCCACCATCGCCTGTTCGACGCGCTCGCGCTGTTCGCGGGCCAGCGCGCCATGGTGGATGCCGATGGTCAGTTGGTCGTCATTGGCAAGCCACAGGTGGTGAAAGAACAGCTCCGCCTGCGCGCGGGTGTTGTGAAAGATGAGCGTCGTGCGGTGTTTGCGAATTTCCGCCAGCACGGCGGGAATGGCGTACTTGCCGCCGCCGCCCGACCATGGTGGGGGGGCTTCGGTCGTCAGCATGGCGATATCGGGGTCTGGGCCGGGATCGGCTTGCAGGATCTCGCAAGGGTCAGGGTGGCGGGCCAAGATGCGCGCGATGGCATCGGGGTCTTCGACGGTGGCTGACAGGCCCACACGGCGCAGACCCGGCGCAAGGCTCGACAGCCGCGAGAGCGCGAGCATCAGCTGATCGCCGCGCTTGCTTTCGGCAAGTGCGTGGATTTCATCGACGATGATGCGCCTGAGGCCCGCAAATGTCCGATGGGCATCTTCGAACGACACCATAAGTGCAAGGCTTTCAGGCGTCGTCAAAAGGATATGCGGCGGGTCGGCGCGTTGGCGACGCTTGGTATGGGCAGAGGTGTCGCCGGTGCGATCCTCAACCCGGATGGGCAGGCCCATCTCGGTGATCGGGCCGGTCAAGTTGCGCTTGATATCCGTGGCCAGTGCTTTTAGCGGCGAGACATAAAGCGTGTGCAGCCCCTTGTGCTTGCCATTGGCCAGTTCCGCAAGCGTTGGCAAAAAACCCGCCATGGTTTTGCCGCCCCCCGTGGGCGCGATCAGCAATTGGCAAG
>JAQCLA010000152.1 GCA_027592105.1 Pseudomonadota bacterium
GCTGACGCTCTACCAGTTCGGCACAAATACCGCGCGCCATTTCTTTTGCGCCAGCTGCGGGATCTATACCCACCACCAGCGCCGCTCGAACCCGAACCAATTCGGCGTCAATCTTGCCTGTTTGCAAGGGATCTCGCCGTGGGATTTGCCCGTGATCGCGGTGAATGACGGCATCAACCACCCCGCGGATGGCGCGCCGCCGCGGGTGGCGGGGATCTTGCGCTACGAGACATCCCCGACATGACCCATGCCGTCCGCTTTCATAACGTCTGCATCATGTTCGGCGACGATCCCGCGCCCGCGCTAGAGCGCGCAGATGCAGGCGAAACGCGGGCCGAGATCCAAGCGGCGACTGGTCAGATCTTGGGCGTGCATGATTGCGCGTTGAGCGTGGATGAGGGCGAGATCCTTGTCCTGATGGGCCTGTCGGGGTCGGGCAAATCCACGCTGCTCAGGGCGGTCAACGCGCTCAACCCCGTAGTGCGCGGCCATGTCGAGGTGCGCGTGGGCGCGGCAATGGTGAATGTGACCGAGGCGCGCGGCGCGGCGTTGCGGCAGCTGCGCCAGACCGGTGTGACGATGGTCTTTCAGCAATTCGGCCTGCTGCCGTGGCGCTCCGTGCGCGATAATGTAGGTTTCGGCCTTGAGCTGGCGGGCCTGCCCGAGGCAGAGCGGCGCGCGCGCGTTGATCGGCAATTGGCGTTGGTGGGCCTGTCGGATCGGGCCGAGGCGTTGGTGGGCGAACTCTCGGGCGGCATGCAGCAGCGGGTGGGGCTGGCACGCGCCTTTGCGACCGAGGCACCGATCCTGTTGATGGATGAGCCGTTCTCGGCCCTCGACCCGCTGATCCGATCGAAGCTGCAGGATGAATTGCTTGATCTGCAACGCGACCTGAAGCGGACGATCATTTTCGTTAGCCACGACCTTGATGAGGCGTTCAAGATCGGCAATCGCATCGCCATCATGGATGGGGGGCGCATCATCCAATGCGGGACCCCACGCGAGATTTTCTCGAACCCCGCCACGGCCTATGTCGCGGAATTTGTGGCCAATATGAACCCGCTGGGCGTGTTGACCGCGCGCGATGTGATGGGGCAGGGCGCGGGTGGCGTGGTGTCGATTTCTCCTGAGACACCTCTGCGCGAGATCTTGGCGCAATTCGCCAAAGACCCCACCCCCTTGGCGGTGCAAGACGCGGGCGTTGTCATCGGCACGGTCACACCCGAAAGCGTGACCGCAAGGTTGGGTGCTTGAGACGCTGACTTTTCTTACGAACAACCGGGTCTCAGAAAAACGCCTGTAGCCCGGTTTGCGCGCGGCCCAAGATCAGCGCATGCACATCATGTGTGCCCTCGTAGGTGTTCACTGTCTCGAGGTTCTGGGCGTGACGCATGACATGGTATTCCGCCATGATCCCGTTGCCGCCATGCATATCGCGCGCGGCCCGTGCGATATCGAGTGCCTTGCCGCAATTGTTGCGCTTGATCAGCGAAATCACCTCGGGCGCGCAGCTGCCATCCTCGAGCATGCGACCGGCGCGCAGGGCTGCTTGTAGCCCCAGCGCGATCTCGGTCTGCATGTCGGCGAGCTTTTTCTGAAACAGCTGCGTCTGGGCCAAGGGGCGGTCGAACTGCACCCGGTCGAGACCATATTGCCGCGCGCGGTGCCAGCAATCCTCGGCCGCGCCCATGACACCCCAAGCGATGCCATAGCGCGCGCGGTTGAGGCAACCGAACGGCCCCTTGAGGCCCTCGACGCCGGGCAACAGCGCATCCTCGGGGACGGCGACATCCTTCATCACGATTTCGCCGGTGACAGAGGCACGAAGCGAAAGCTTGCCGCCGATCTTGGGGGCGCTCAGCCCTGCCATGCCTTTTTCAAGGATGAAGCCACGGATTTTGCCATCATGCGCTTCGGATTTGGCCCAAACGACGAAAACATCGGCGATGGGGCTGTTTGAAATCCACATCTTGGCGCCGTTCAGCACATAGCCGTCTGCGGTTTTCTTGGCCACGGTCTTCATGCCGGCGGGGTCCGATCCGGCGTCGGGTTCGGTCAGTCCGAAGCAGCCGATCAGCTTGCCTGCTGCCAGACCGGGCAGGTATTTCTGGCGCTGCGCTTCCGAGCCATAGGCATGGATCGGATACATCACGAGGCTTGATTGCACGCTCATCATCGAGCGATATCCGCTGTCGACACGCTCGACCTCGCGCGCGACAAGGCCGTAAGTCACATATCCCGCGCCCAGCCCGCCATATGCCTCGGGGATGGTGACCCCCAAAAGGCCCATTTCGCCCATCTCGGCAAAGATCTCGGGGGCGACGCGCTCGTTGAGATAGGCGTCACTGACCCGCGTCATCAGCTTGTCTTGCGCATAGGCGCGTGCGCTGTCGGCGATCATTCGCTCCTCTTCGCTCAGCTGTGCGGCGAGGTGGAACGGATCGGCCCAGTCGAAGGGTGCGAGAGAGGGGCCGGAATAGCGGGTCTGTCCGTCGGGCATGGCGGGGTCTCCTTTGGGCTGGCACCGATTCATATCATTTGCAGCGATTGTGCAAGCCTTTGGCCAAGAGGCGAGGTTGGTTCGGCGAAAATCAGGCGAAGTTTGGCGGCCTGCGTCGTTCAATAAATTTACTTAATAAGATATATTGACCTATTTATTCTGATTTTATGGGTAAAATATTTACATTTTAAGATATAATCACGACTTATCCACAGGTGGTCCAGTGACCCAGCGCCATGACACCGTCTTTGGCGCCGGATCGCCGTCGCGCAGGTCGCGCATGAACAAATCAGCCCCCGCTTCCCACCACAGGCGCAGTTTCAAGATACGGATCGCGGCCATCCACATCCGTGCGCGATTGTGCAGATACCCTGTCGCGACCAATTCGCGCATCCATGCCTCAAAGTATCGATCCCTGTCAGCCCTGCGGCTGCGGCGGCAAAGCCATCATCATGGCGGCCTGCGTCCAGCACCCGCGTCAACATGCGGAGGGTCTTGGGCGGCGAGATCGAAATTGCGCCGTGCGGCATAGTTGCGCCCTGCGCGCGGCACGAAGCGGCGCCGCCGTTCAATCGCATGGGTGCGCGTGGCAGAGATGCGAGTATTTCGGTGGTTTTGATTATCGCGGCCAAGCGAGGTGAGGGCCGGGCCATGTCGATCGAATTCGCCCCGTGCCCTTGCAGCCCCCCCAACCCACCACTAAGACTGATGCGTAACAGCAATTCGCATTCGGGGCAGGCCGCTATGATTGATCCTATTGACCATTACATGAATAACCTTGTGCCGATGGTGGTCGAACAGACCAGCCGGGGCGAGCGGGCCTATGATATCTTCTCGCGCTTGTTGAAGGAGCGGATCATCTTTTTGTCCGGCCCGGTCCATGACGGCATGGCCAGCTTGATCGTCGCGCAGCTTTTGCACCTTGAGGCCGAGAATCCCTCCAAGGAAATCTCGATGTATATCAACTCGCCCGGTGGCGTGGTGACCTCGGGCCTGTCGATCTATGACACGATGCAGTACATCAAGCCCAAGGTTTCAACCTTGGTGGTTGGCCAAGCCGCCTCGATGGGGTCGCTTTTGTTGACCGCTGGCGAAAAGGGCATGCGCTTCTCCTTGCCCAATAGCCGGATCATGGTTCACCAGCCCTCGGGCGGCTATCAGGGGCAGGCGACGGATATCATGATCCACGCCAAGGAAACCCAAAAGCTCAAGGACCGGCTGAACCAGATCTATGTCAAGCATACCGGTCAAAGCTTCGAGGCGGTGGTCGAAGGGCTTGAGCGGGATAATTTCATGGATGCCGAACAGGCCAAGGCCTGGGGCTTGATTGACGAGATCGTGGAAACCCGCGTTCCTGCCGGTGGCGACGCCAAGTGATCGGCGCCGGTCCCGCCGATTTCGGTGGGATTTTGACATTGTGGTGTCGGATCGCCTGTTCTAGGCTTTTCGGGACGGGGTGCGCGCGTCACTGCGTGTGCACTGGGGCAAGATGGCCCGACAGACCGGTTGAGGTGTAGAGCATGGCGAATTCATCCAGTAGCGACACGAAGAACACGCTTTATTGTTCGTTCTGCGGCAAAAGCCAGCACGAGGTGCGCAAGCTGATCGCCGGGCCGACGGTTTTCATCTGCGATGAATGCGTCGAGCTTTGCATGGATATCATCCGCGAAGAGACCAAGACATCGGGGCTGAAATCGGCGGGCGGCGTGCCGACCCCGCTAGAGATTTGCGATGTGCTTGATGATTACGTGATCGGCCAGCGCCACGCCAAGCGCGTGCTGTCGGTGGCCGTGCATAATCACTACAAGCGGCTCAACAACGCGGGCAAATCCGATATCGAGCTGGCGAAATCCAACATCTTGCTGATCGGCCCCACGGGTTGCGGCAAGACGCTGCTGGCGCAGACCTTGGCGCGCATCCTTGATGTGCCTTTCACCATGGCCGATGCGACGACGCTGACCGAAGCGGGCTATGTGGGCGAGGATGTCGAGAACATCATCCTCAAGCTGTTGCAGGCCAGCGAATACAATGTCGAACGCGCGCAGCGCGGCATCGTCTATATCGACGAGGTCGACAAGATCACCCGCAAATCCGACAATCCCTCGATCACCCGCGATGTCTCGGGCGAGGGTGTGCAGCAAGCACTTCTGAAGATCATGGAAGGCACGGTCGCCTCTGTGCCGCCGCAAGGCGGGCGCAAGCATCCGCAGCAGGAATTCCTGCAGGTCGACACAACGAACATCTTGTTCATCTGCGGCGGTGCCTTCGCCGGGCTCGACAAGATCATCGCGCAGCGCGGCAAGGGCAGCGCGATGGGCTTTGGTGCCGATGTGCGCGACCCCGAATCCAAATCGGTGGGCGAGTATTTCAAGGATCTCGAACCCGAGGATCTGTTGAAATTCGGCCTGATCCCCGAATTCGTTGGCCGCTTGCCCGTTCTGGCCACGCTCGAGGATCTTGATGAGGCAGCTTTGGTCACCATTCTGACCGAGCCGAAGAATGCGCTGGTCAAGCAATACCAGCGTCTTTTCGAGCTTGAGGATGTGAAGCTCAAGTTCACAGACGACGCGCTGAACGCTATCGCCAAGCGCGCCATCATGCGCAAGACCGGCGCGCGCGGCTTGCGTTCGATCATGGAAGATATCTTGCTCAACACCATGTTCGACCTGCCCAGCACCGAGGGCGTGGAAGAGGTGGTGGTCAATGAAGAGGCCGTGACCTCGGAGGCGCAGCCGCTGATGATCTATTCCGAGCGCAAGAAAGAAGAACCCGCCAGCGCGGGCTGACCCTTGCGCAGAGCAACGCAAACGGCCTCACCGATTGGTGGGGCCGTTTTTGTTTGTGGCAGGCCCCCCGTTACCGCAGCCACAAATTCTCGCGCTTCAGCGTGTTGCGGATGACTTGTTCGCGGCGAGGAAGGTTGGCGCGGTCGAACAGCACGCGGGCCTTGGCCCCTTTGCCTTGGTAGATCATCCGCTTAATTGGCTCGTAGGTCTTGAGCACCTTTTTCATGCGGTTAGGGGCGGTGATATCCTCCAAAAGGTCGATCACCGCCTGATCCTCGCGCGCATAGGCCAAGGGCAGCACGCGGTAGTGGCAGCTATGGCTACCATCGAGCCAGCCGGGCGGCAGCGCATCGCGCCCACCGCCCAAGGCATGGATCACCAAGGGCAGCGCCACTTGGTCGAGCCACGGGTCCAGCGATTGGCAGACCAATTCTGGCGGGGGGCTGTCGCGGATGGCGCGGGCATATTCCAAAAAGCGCGCCCCAAAGGCCACCGGGTCGCGGTAGTAGAAGAAGCCCGCGTTGAAATAGAGATAGTGCCGCCAGTATTCCGCAGGCCATGCGGGGTCGAGCGAGGCCTCGAATTCCAGGCCGAACTTGTCGTAGAGCGATTTCCAAGTCGCGGTATAGCCCGGCCCGTAAAGCTCGCGTTGCGGCCATGTCGCCTCGACCTTGAGGCTGGCCGAGGGGCGGTCGAAATCGAAGGG
>JAQCLA010000153.1 GCA_027592105.1 Pseudomonadota bacterium
GACCACGCCCTATGATATCCGCGAGGTCATCGCGCGCATCGTCGACGAGAGCTGGTTCGATGAATTCAAGCCCCGCTTCGGCGAAAGTATCGTGACGGGCTTTGCCCAAGTGATGGGCATGGATGTGGGCATTGTAGCCAATAATGGCGTGCTGTTTTCCGAAAGCGCGCAAAAGGCCGCGCATTTCATCCAGCTATGTTCACAGCGCAAGATCCCGCTGGTGTTCTTGCAGAATATCACCGGCTTCATGGTGGGCCGAAAATACGAGAACGAAGGTATCGCCCGGCACGGGGCCAAGATGGTGACGGCGGTCGCCACCACGGCGGTGCCGAAAATCACCATGCTGGTGGGCGGCTCTTTCGGGGCGGGCAATTACGGCATGGCGGGGCGCGCCTATTCCCCGCAGTTCCTTTGGGCTTGGCCAAATAGCCGGATCGGGGTGATGGGCGGCGCGCAGGCCGCAGGCGTGCTTGCCACCGTCAAGCGCGACGCCATGGCGCGCGCGGGCGAGGATTGGCCCGCGGCGGCGGAGGAAGAATTCAAGCGCCCCACGATCGAAATGTTCGCCCGCCAATCGCACCCGCTTTATGCCTCGGCGCGGCTATGGGATGACGGGGTGTTCGACCCGCGCAAATCGCGCGAGGTGCTGGGGTTGTCGCTTGCCGCAAGCCTGAACACACCCATCGCAGAGACACGTTTTGGCCTGTTCCGGATGTGAGGCTGCGGCAGGGGGCTCTGCCCCCGCGCGTTCCGCGCTCCCCCGGGATATTTGGGAAACAGAGAAGATGGTTAATCTAGCCGAGGTAAAGGCGCGCGCGATGGGAGATGTCGGATATGTTCCATAAGATCCTGATCGCCAACCGGGGCGAGATCGCCTGTCGCGTGATCGACACGGCGCGCGCGATGGGGGTGCGGACGGTTGCCGTCTATTCCGATGCCGATGCAACTTCGCGCCATGTGGCGATGGCCGATGAGGCGGTCTACATCGGGCTGTCGCCCGCACACGAAAGCTATTTGTGCAGCAACAAGATCATTGCAGCCGCCCTTGCGACAGGGGCGCAGGCGATCCATCCGGGCTATGGCTTTCTGTCCGAGAACCCCGATTTCGTTGATGCGGTCACGGCGGCGGGCTTGGTTTTCATCGGCCCATCGGCGGCGGCAATCCGGGCGATGGGCCTCAAGGATGCCGCCAAGGCGCTGATGGCCACGGCGGGCGTGCCTGTCGTGCCGGGCTATCACGGGGCCGATCAAGACCCCGCGCATCTGGCACAGGCCGCAGCCGCGATTGGCTACCCGGTCTTGATCAAGGCGGTGGCCGGCGGCGGCGGCAAGGGGATGCGCAGCGTGCACCGCGCCGAAGACTTTGCGGCCGCCTTGCGAAGCGCGAAGGATGAGGCGGCGGGTGCCTTTGGCAATGACGCCGTTCTTATAGAAAAGCTCATCGACAAGCCGCGCCATATCGAAGTGCAGATCTTCGGTGATGGCACCCGCGCGCTGCATCTGTTCGAGCGGGATTGCTCGCTCCAGCGTCGCCATCAGAAAGTGATCGAGGAGGCCCCCGCGCCGGGCATGACGCCCCAGATGCGCGCCGCGATGGGGCAGGCCGCCGTGCGCGCAGCCGAGGCGATCGGCTATGCCGGTGCCGGCACGGTGGAGTTCATCGTCGATGCCAGCCGTGGCCTGCACCCCGACGGTTTTTGGTTCATGGAGATGAACACCCGCCTGCAAGTCGAGCATCCGGTGACCGAGGCCATTACCGGTGTCGATCTGGTCGAATGGCAGTTGCGCATCGCGGCTGGTGAGGCCTTGCCCTGCGCGCAAGAAGATCTGGCGATTGACGGTCATGCCTTCGAGGCGCGGCTTTATGCCGAGGATGTGGCCGCGGGCTTTCTGCCCGCCACAGGGCGGCTGACGCATCTGCAATTTCCCGAGGGGGCGCGCGCCGATACGGGCGTGCGGGCAGGCGATGAAATCTCGCCTTGGTATGATCCGATGATCGCCAAGATCACCGTCCATGGGCCGACGCGCGCCGTGGCGCTGCGCAAGCTTGAAGGCGCGCTGGCCGCGACGCAAGTGGCGGGTTCCGTGACGAACCTGTCATTTCTGCGCAGATTGGCCGGGCATGCGGGCTTTGCGGCGGGCGATGTCGACACAGGCTTGATCGCGCGCGATCAAGCTGATTTGGCGGTGACCCCAGTGCCATCGACGCAGATGTGGTCGCTTGCGGCTTTGGGTGCGCTGGGCCTTGATGCGCCGGCGGGGCCGGTCACGGGCTTTACGCTTTGGGAGCCGCTCAAGCGTCACGTAGTGCTGCGGCATGCGGGCGACACAGCCCTAGCAGTGGTCGCGACGCGCCCCGGTGGGGTGGCGCATGTCGCCGTGGCGGGGGCGGTGCACGAGGTTGCGCGTATCCCCACGGGCTGGCAGATCGATGGCGCGCAGATCAAGGCTGACATCGTCGTGAACGATGCGCTGGTCAGCGTCTTTTGGCATGATGGCTACAGTTTCGATATCATCGACCCGCTGGCGGTGGCGGCAACAGCCGGGGCCGGGCCCGGCCAGATCAGCGCGCCCATGCCGGGGTTGGTCAAGGCGGTTTTCGTGGCACCGGGTGACGCCGTGGCGACGGGCGACCGCTTGGCGGTGCTGGAGGCGATGAAGATGGAACATGCCTTGGTCGCAGGCCGCGACGGGATCGTGGCCGAGGTTTTGGTAAACACAGGCGCGCAGATCGAAGCCGGCGCCGCGCTGATCATCTTGGCGGAGGAGGACACATGACCCGCTTGCATCACGTTCCATGGGGGCGGTCTTTCCGGGTGCTGTGGCTGTTGCAGGAGATGGGCATCACCCCGGATGAGATCATCCGCTACCGCATCGGCGCGCCGGAAATGCGCGGGGTGGGGTTGATGGGTGCCTCACCCGCGGGCCGTATCCCGGCGCTGGAGATCGACGGGATCACGATTTTCGAAAGTGCCGCGATCTTGCAATACCTATGCGAGACACGGCCCCAGCATGGTTTTGGCCGCGCGCCGGGGCATGGCGAGCGGGTCCGCTATCTCGAGGCGCTGGGCTTTGCCGAGACGCAGGCCAGCCTGATCGAGCAGTTGAACCTCAACCATCTGTTCCTGCGCCCGCCTGCGCGGCCATCGGCGACGGTGGTCAAGCTCAACACGCTGCGCCTTGCCGACACGCTGCGCGCGCTGGAAGGGATGGTGGCAGGCGATTACCTTCTGCCATCGGGGTTTTCGGCGGCTGATACGATGCTGGGTTTCAACCTTTTTGCTGCACCGTTTTATGTGCGGATGGACCCCTATCCGAAGCTTGCCGCCTATTGGGCGCGCCTTCAGGCAAGGCCCGCATTTCAGGCGGCCGCCGCGATCGAGGGGCCGCAGACATTCTATGCGCAGGATTTCTACCCGGTGCCGGTTGATGGGTGAAAAGGTCGAGATCTTCGAGGTCGGCCCCCGCGACGGGTTGCAAAACGAGGCACGCCTGATCCCGGCCGCCGAGAAAATCGCGCTGGTCGATGCGCTGTCGCGCGTGGGGTTTCGCCGCATCGAGGTGACGAGTTTCGTCAGCCCCAAATGGGTGCCGCAAATGGCCGATGCGGGCGCGGTGATGGCGGGGATCACCCGCAAGCCGGGAATCAGCTACGCAGCACTTGCACCCAACCTCATGGGCTTTGACGCAGCGGTGGCGGCGGGTGCGGATGAGGTCGCGATTTTCGGTGCGGCCTCAGAGGCGTTTTCGCAAGCCAATATCAATGCCAGCATTGCCGAAAGCCTTGCGCGCTTTGCGCCTGTGGTCGCGGCGGCGCAAGCGATCGGCATGCCCGTCAGGGGCTATGTGAGCTGCGCCATTGCTTGCCCCTATGCCGGTGACATCGCCCCCGAGGCTGTGGCGCGCGTGGCGGCGGCCTTGCTGGCGATGGGCTGTTACGAGATCTCGCTTGGCGACACGATCGGCGCAGGCAGGCCCCAGACGGTGGCGCGGATGCTTGCGGCGGTGGCTGCGGTGGTGCCGGTGGATCGCCTTGCCGGGCATTTCCATGATACCGGGGGGCATGCGCTTGCCAATATCGATGCGGCCCTTGATCATGGGCTGCGGGTCTTTGATGCGGCGGTGGGGGGGCTGGGCGGATGTCCTTACGCGCCGGGTGCGCCGGGCAATGTGGCCACGGAAGTTGTCGCGCGGCATTTGGCGGCGCAGGGCTATGAGACGGGGCTGGATCTGGACGCGCTGGATCGGGCGGTGGCAATGGCCGGGGGGATGCGCGATGGAAACGCTTGATCTGCATGTGGATGGGGATGGTGTGGCTTGGCTGCGGCTGAACCGCCCCGCGGTGCATAATGCGATGGATGCCGCCATGATCGCGGCCTTGACGGAAGCGGCTGGGCGATTGGGCCGCGATCCGGCGGTCAGGGTGGTGGTGCTGACCGGCAATGGTGCCTCGTTCTGCGCGGGGGGCGATCTGGGTTGGATGAAGGCGCAGATGGACGCCGATGGGCCGAGCCGGGCAAAGAATGCCGCCGCCCTTGCGCAGATGCTGGCCGCCCTCGACCGGATGCCCAAGCCCTTGATCGGACGGGTGCAGGGGCAGGCCTTCGGTGGTGGGATCGGGTTGATCAGCGTCTGTGATGTGGCGATCGCCGCGCAAGGGGCAAAATTCGGTTTGACCGAAGTGCGGCTGGGGCTGATCCCGGCTACCATCGGGCCATATGTCGTGGCGCGGATGGGTGCGGCGCGGGCGCGCGAAGTGTTTTTCTCAGGGCGTGTTTTTGATGCCGATGAAGCGGTCAGGTTAGGGCTTTTGGCCCGCGCGGTGCCGGCGGATGGCTTGGACGCTGTGATTGCCGCCGAGATCGCGCCTTACTTGCGCGCGGCACCCGGTGCTGTTGCGGCGGGAAAGCGATTGGTGGCCGATTTGGCCGCGCCCGTCGATGATGCCCGCATCGCGATGACCATCGCCGCACTTGTGGCACGGTGGGAGAGTGAAGAAAGCGCCGAGGGGATCGCGGCGTTTTTCGAAAAGCGTCCGGCGTCTTGGATGCGCTAGCGATTGGGTGGGGGTTCGAATTTTCTTACGAAAATTCAGGGGGCGCTGCCCCCGCCCGTTCCGGGCTCCCCCGGGATATTTATGAAACGAAGAAACGCGGAGGGTGGGATGCAGGCTGTTTGGTATGAAGGTTTCGGTGCGGCGCGCGATGTGCTGCAACTGGGTGAGATGGCCACGCCGCAACCAGGCCCAGGGGAGGTTCTGGTCGCGCTGAAGGCATCGGGTGTGAACCCATCGGATGTTAAGCTGCGTGCCGGTGCGCGCGTGGGGGCCAAGATGGTCTATCCGCGTGTGGTGCCCCATTCCGATGGTGCGGGTATCATCGCGGCTGTCGGTGCCGGGGTCGATCCGGCCCGAGTCGGTGAGCGGGTCTGGGTTTGGAACGCAGGGTGGCAGCGCGCCTTTGGCACGGCGGCCAGCCATGTGGCCTTGCCTGCCGAACAGGCGGTGCGCCTGCCTGATGGGACATCCTTTGCCGAAGGTGCCTGTTTCGGGATCCCGGCGATGACGGCTTGGTATGCGGTGATGGGTGATGGGCCGGTTGCAGGGCAGACCATTCTTGTGACGGGTGGTGCGGGCACGGTCGGGCGCTACGCGGTGCAGATGGCGCGGCTGGGCGGTGCGCGGGTGATCACGACCGTATCTTCCAATGCCAAGGCCGCACATGCGACTGCCGAGGAATGGGTGAATTACCGCGACACCGATGTGGCCGAGGCGGTGTTGGAGATGACCCATGGTGCCGGTGTAGACCGGATCGTGGATGTCGATTTCGGCGCCAATCAGGCAGCCAGCCTCGCCTTGATCAAACCCGGCGGCACCATCGCGGCTTATGCCAGTGCCGCCGATATGGCGCCGCAGCTTGATTTCTATCCTTTCATGTTCCGCAATACGCGGCTGCATATGCTGATCGTCTATCAACTTGGCGGT
>JAQCLA010000154.1 GCA_027592105.1 Pseudomonadota bacterium
GCGAATACCAGCAAAAGCCAACCGAGCATGGCAGCACCCTTCCACTCGTTAATCGATACAGCCCCGAAGCGGGGTGACACACATGCCGCCCCGCATGATCCACATCCTGCATAGGGCGCGCCGCTACAGCAGTGGGAAGGAGAGACGATTCGTGAGAAAGGTTAACAGCCTCTGTCCATTTGTGAAAAGAGGCAAAAACTTGTTCAAATCATGACAATATCACCCAATTTTCGGTTTTCGATATGATTGTCGCCGTCGTGTTTACAATCAGGATCGGCTGATGCCGTTAACCGAAATCACCCTGTGCGAACCAGCCGCCCGACATGCTGGCCCCATGGGCATAAAACAGCCAGATGCATGACCCCTGCATGGTGGTCACACGCCAATAGTCGCGCACGCCCGAGCGCCATTGCGGATCGTCGAGCCACCACTCCGGCGCGATCCGCTCGGGGCCATGGGCCGCGGTCGTCTCGAAGCTGCGTCCGCGCCAGCGGAATTGCAGCGGTGGGTCGGGTTTGTCCGCGGCGGTGATGGGTTCGGGGCGAAACAGCGTCAGGGGACGAGGCCGATGTGTGGCGGGCCAATCGGTGGCGGGATGGCTATAAGCCGCGGCCTGTGTCGCGGATGTTTTCTCGGGGATATGGCTGTCGGCGGGGTGTTCGCGGGTGATGCGATCCAGCCCGACGCGCGCGCCGATACGCGCGATCAGATCATCGAGCGCTTGGCCGGGCGCGCGGGCGGTCTGTGCCTTGATCTGCGCCTCGGCGGCGACGGCCCAGCCGCCCTTGTGTTCGGTGCTGTGCAGCGGTTCGGTCACCGGGGCTGTCAGCCGCAACACGTCGAAGCCGAAACCCGCCGTGATCTTGTCGAGTTTCAGCGCGAAAAGCCCGCGCAGATCGTCAGGCTTGTCGGTGGGGCGGGCCAGCCCGATCTCGATGCGTTCCGTGCCACCCTCGGCGCGGATCATCTCGAGCCGGAGCCTCCGCGCGCCGCGCCCACGGGCGCGGAGCTTGTCGCACAGAACCGGCAAGAGCCGATCGAGGCCGGCGAGGATATCGGCCTCAAGCCCGATGGGTTCGGGCAGGCTCAACCTTGTGGCGAAATGCAGAGGCGCACCGGCAGGCGAGATCGGTTCAGGCTCGACCCCCAGCGCCTGATCCAGACGGCGCACCAGATCTTGGCCAAAGCGCCGCGCCAGCCCTGCGCGCGGCATGCCCCAGAGATCGCCGATATGGCGCAAGCCTAGCCTGGCCAGCCCCTCGGCCGTGGATGGCGGCACGCGCAGTGCGGCGATGGGCAGGGGGGCCAGCGATTGGCGCAAGGCGCCGGGTGGCGAGATGCGCGCGACCCCGCGTGGGCCGCTGCCATGCGGCTGTGGTGCCGCGCCACCTTTGACCCAATGGCGCCTTTGCGCGCGCGAGCGGGTTGCGCGTGCCTCTTGATCGATGGCGTCCCCGCTGCGGGTGGGTGTTGTGCCGCCGCCGCCTGCATAGCGCGCGAGGGCCCAAGCCGCGCCGGGGGTGTCGGCGATGCCCGCGCAGAGGCTGAACCCCAGATCGGCGCAATCATGGTGGATTTGGTCATAGAGCGCCGCCTCGCCGCCGAAAAGATGCGCGCAGCCCGTCAGATCGATCAGCAGCGCATCGGCCCCTTCTTCGGCAACCCACGGGCTGAAGCGGCCCGCCCAGCGGCGCAGGGCTGCCAAAACCTGTATCGCGCGATCAGGATCGGCCGGGCGAGTGATCAGATCGGGGCAAAGCGTCAAGGCCTCGGCCAGCGCTTGGCCGCGCGACAGGCCGCGCGCGCTGGCCACAAGGTTCAGCGATGTGATCTGGCGCAGATTGCCAAGCTCGCCCACCACGGCAAGCGGTGCCTCGCCCAAGCCCGGTGCTGCGCGCAGCACATCTTCTGCCGCCAACCTGGGAAACCACAGCGACAAGATCCGCCGATGGGCGGCGCGGGTCGTATGCGGGGGGGTGATCATGCTGCGGGCGGTCCAAAATGTTCATGTTTTGTTCAAAATTAGGTTAAGACCTTGATGGAGTCGAGTCCGTCCCGCTCAGCCGGTTTTCACAAGAACAGCGACACGTTGTTGCGCAAGACGATCTCGAGCACGTAAAGCCCCAAGATCACGATCAGCGGTGCCAGATCGAGCCCGCCCATCGCAGGCAGGCGGCGACGGATCGGGGCATAGACCGGCTCGACCAAGCGGTTCATGCCATACCAGATCTGCGCTACGATCGGTTGACGCAGGTTCAGCACCCCGAAATTGATCAGCCAACTCATGATGATGTGCACAAGGATGATCATGAAGGCGACATCGATCAAAAGCATGAGGATCTGGAAAAGCGAGGTCATGGGCGCGGTATCCTTGGCTGCTGCGTCTTTGCCAAATAGTCGGGCGCGGCGCATGGTGCAAGCATATGCCCATTTCGCCAAAGGCGATGATTCTTGAGTTCAGGGGGCTCTGCCCCCGTCGCCGAAGGCGACGATTCCTGAGTTGAGGGGGCTCTGCCCCCATCGCGCCCCTTGGGCGCGACTCCCCCGGAGTATTTGGAAAGCAAAGATGGCAGGGGGGCCATGCTGACGCGAGGGCGGGGTTGACGACTGGCGCGCGCTGGGCTTTGGCAGCGGGATGTATCCTTATTTGCGCCTCGCCTCCGTGATGATGACCGAACATGCCAAGCCGCGTTTGGCGCTGTTTGACACCCATGCCATGGCGATGCGGTGCCTGCCCAATGATCTGGATGGGTTTTTCGAGATGAACAATGGGCGCATCTTGACGCTTTACGATCTGGGGCGCTTTGCGCTTTCGGTTCGGATCGGCCTTTGGGATGTGCTGCGGCGTGAAGGCTGGGGGCTGGTGGTGGCGGGTGCATCGGTGCGCTACCGGGCGCGGATCACGGGGTTTCAGCGCTTTACCTTGCAGACGCGGCTATTGGGCTGGGACGAAAAGTTCTTCTATATCGAGCAGGCGATGTGGCGCGGCGAGACCTGTTGTAACCATGCGCTGCTGCGCACCGGGATTACGAAATCAGGACGCTTGGCACCTGTCGCGGATGTGGCGCGCGCCATGGGCCATGCAGGCCAATCGCCGGCTTTGCCCGATTGGGTCGCAGGCTGGGTGGGTGGCGATCAAGCGCGCCCTTGGCCGCCGATGCAGGACGGAACATCAAGCCCGTAGACAAACCGGGGGACAATCGCGGATGCTGCGCCCATGAGCATCGCATCGCCTGATCCCGCAAGCCTGTCTGATCTGACACCACGCCGCCGCATTTGGGGTTGGTGGGCCTTTGATTGGGCGAGCCAGCCTTATTTCACCTTGTGCCTGACCTTTATCTTCGGACCTTATTTCGCGGCTGTCGCGACCGAGAGTTTCATGGCGCAGGGCTTGGCCGAACAGGTGGCCGATGCGCGGGCGCAAAGCCTGTGGTCACTGGGCCAGACGGTGTCGGGCGTGATCATCGCGCTGTGCGCGCCGATCCTTGGGGCATTCGCCGATAACACCGGGCGGCGGATGCCGTGGATCGTGCTTTTCTCGGCCTTTTACGTGCTGGGTGTGCTGGGGATCTGGGTGCTTTTGCCGGATGGCTCTTACCTGGTAATGGCGTTGGTGGCCTTTGGGATCGGGTTGATCGGGGCGGAGTTCACGACGATCTTTACCAACTCCATGCTGCCCGAGCTGGGTGATGACAGCGCGATCGGCAAGCTTTCAGGCAATGGGTTCGCCTGGGGCTATTTGGGCGGTGTTTTGGCCCTGTTCATCATGCTGATCTTTTTCGCCGAGGGCGAGAGTGGCAAGACCTTTGTTGGGCTGGACCCCGCGCTGGGCCTTGACCCCGCGATGCGCGAAGGCACGCGGTTTGTCGGGCCGTTCACGGCGATCTGGTATATCGTTTTCATGATCCCGTTTTTCCTGTGGATGCGCGAGGTGCCGCGCCCGGCCACCCATGGGCGGTTCGGCGCGGCATTGTCCGAGCTATGGAGCACGGTGAAATCCCTGCCCAAGCGGACAAGCCTGTTTGCCTATCTCGGGTCGTCGATGTTCTACCGCGATGCGTTGAACGCGCTTTACGGTTTTGGCGGCACTTATGCCGTCTTGGTGTTGAATTGGTCGGTGACGCAGGTGGGGGTTTTCGGGATCGTGGGGGCCATCACGGCGGCTGTCGCTACATGGGTCGGCGGCAAGCTCGACGCAAGGCATGGCCCCAAGCCCGTGATCATCGGCAGTATCATCGTGCTAATCGGGGTCTGCCTGGTGGTGGTCGGCATGACGCGCGAAAGCCTTTGGGGCATCGCGCTGGTCGAAGGCTCGGCCGTGCCGGACATCACCTTCTACATCTGTGGTGCTCTGATCGGGGGCGCGGGCGGTGTGCTGCAATCGGCCTCGCGCTCGATGATGTGCCGCCATGCGCTGGCGGGTCGCCCGACCGAAGCCTTTGGGCTTTACGCGCTGTCGGGCAAAGCGACGGCTTTTCTCGGGCCTGCGCTGATCGGGGTGACGACCTACCTGACCGAAAGCGCGCGGCTGGGAATGGTGCCCTTGATCGGGTTGTTCGTGCTGGGTCTGATCCTGATCATCTGGGTCCGTGCGGAGGGAGAGCTGCGGGTGTGAACATGCGTATCGGTTTGGCCGCTTTGAGTATTTTGGCCGTGATGTCTTGCAGCCCCACGGCGCAGGAAAGCCCAAGCTTTCCGCCGCTCGATGCCACGCTGTCGGGGCAAGAGGCGCGGCTGTTGTTCGGTGCTGCGCAAGGGCCCGACGGCGGCCAGAGTGCCGTGATCGGCGGTTATTCGCGTGGCTGTCTGGCCGGGGCGGCGCGCCTGCCCGAGACGGGGCCGACATGGGCCGCGATGCGGCTGTCGCGCAATCGCAACTGGGGCCATCCCGAACTGGTCGATTTCGTGCAGGAGTTCTCGGCCAAAGTCGCCGCACAGACGCCGTGGCCGGGGCTTTATGTCGGTGATCTGACCCAGCCGCGCGGTGGGCCGATGCTGTCGGGCCATGTGAGCCACCAATCGGGGCTGGATGCCGATATCTGGATGCTGCCGCCAACGCGGTTCGACCTGTCGGCGGCCGAGCGCGAAAGCCTGTCGTCGATCTCGACCCGGTCGGCGGGTGGGGCGCGGGTTGGCGAAAACTGGACGCCCACGCATATGGAGGTGATGCGCCTTGCCGCGAGCGATCCGCGCGTGGCGCGGATTTTCGTCTTTACCGGGGCCAAGGTCTGGATGTGCGACAACGCCACCGGCGACAGGGAGTGGTTGCGGAAAATCCGCCCCGCGGTGGGGCATCATTTCCATTTCCATGTGCGGCTGCATTGCCCGCCCGGATCGCGCGATTGCGAGGCTCAAGATGCCCCGCCCCCCGGCGATGGCTGTGACGAGGCCCGCGCGCGGGCCGAGGCGATCCTGAACCCGCCGCCGCCTGATCCGAACTATGTGCCGCCGCCGCCGCGCCCGCCGATGACGCTGGCCGATCTGCCGCGCCAATGCGCGGCGCTTTTGGGCGATCTTTAACGGCCCGGGATTTCGCCACGGCGGCCCGAGAGTGGCCAGCTGTCGATGACAGCCAGCGCCTCATCGGCGGTTTCGACGAAGCGGAACAGCTCCAGATCGGCGGCGGCGATGGTGCCTGCCTCGCGCAGCGCGTCCCAGTTGATGACGTTGCGCCAAAAGCTTTCGCCAAAGAGGATCACGGGCACCTGTTCCATGCGGCCCGTCTGGATCAAGGTGATGCTTTCGAACAATTCGTCCAGCGTACCAAAACCACCCGGAAAGACCGCGATCGCCTTGGCGCGCAGTAGAAAGTGCATCTTGCGGATGCCGAAATAGTGGAAGTTGAAGCACAGTTCCGGCGTGACATAGGCGTTGGGCACTTGTTCATGGGGCAACACGATGTTGAGGCCGATGGAACAGCCGCCCGCCTCGGCCGCGCCGCGATTGCCGGCCTCCATCACGCCGGGGCCGCCGCC
>JAQCLA010000155.1 GCA_027592105.1 Pseudomonadota bacterium
GGGCCGCTTCGAAGAGGCGCTGCTTAACTTCATGCGCACCAAGAAGGCCGATGTGCTGGAGTGGATCACCAAGAGCGATCCCAAGATCAAGGGTGCTGATGCCGAGAAACTCAAGGCTGCAATCGACGAATTCGCCGCCGATTTCGCCTGAAGGGTCTGACAGATGCCCAATCTTAAGGACCTTAAAAACAGGATCGCGTCGGTCAAATCGACCCGCAAGATCACCAAGGCGATGCAGATGGTCGCCGCCGCGAAGCTGCGCCGTGCGCAGGACGCGGCGGAGGCTGCGCGCCCCTATGCCGAGCGGATGCAAGCCGTGATGAGCGGCTTGGCCCAAGCGGTGGATGCATCGGCCGGTGGGCCGCGGCTTTTGTCGGGCTCGGGCAAGGATGATGTGCATCTGCTGGTCGTCATGACCGCCGAGCGTGGCCTGTGCGGTGGTTTCAACTCGACCATCGTGCGCAAAGCGCGCGTGGCCATCGACACGCTTGTGGCCCAAGGCAAGACGGTCAAGATCTTGACCGTTGGTAAAAAGGGCCGCGAACAACTCAAGCGCGATCACAGCGCGCGGATGATCGGGCATGTCGATCTCTCGGACGTCAAGCGGCTGGGCTATGCGGATGCGGCACGTATCGCAGCCAATGTGTTGGACCGGTTCGATGCGGGCGAATTCGATGTCGCCACCATCTTCTTTAACCGCTTCCAGTCGGTGATCAGCCAGATCCCGACCGCGACACAGATCGTGCCCGCGCAGTTCGAAGCCCCCGCAGCGGGAGCCGAGGCAAGCGGGGCGCAATACGACTATGAACCCTCGGAAGAGGCCGTGTTGGAAGATCTTCTGCCACGGGGCGTTGCGACGCAGATCTTTACCGCGCTGTTGGAAAACGCCGCCTCGGAACAAGGTGCGCGGATGTCCGCTATGGACAACGCGACCCGGAACGCGGGCGACATGATCGAGCGGCTGACAATCGAATATAACCGTTCGCGTCAGGCCGTGATTACCAACGAGCTGATCGAAATCATCTCGGGCGCCGAAGCGCTCTAAGAACCGGAGACACGACATGGCAAATGCAGTCGGAAAAATCACCCAGGTCATCGGCGCTGTTGTCGACGTTCAGTTCGACGATCACCTGCCCGAGATCTTGAACGCGCTCAACACCGACAATGGCGGCAAGCGTCTTGTGCTCGAAGTTGCCCAGCACTTGGGCGAAGGCACTGTGCGCACCATCGCGATGGACGCCACCGAAGGCCTCGTGCGTGGCCAGAAAGTCACCGATACCGGTGGCCCGATCATGGTTCCCGTGGGTACCGCGACGCTGGGGCGCATCCTGAACGTGGTGGGCGAGCCCGTGGACGAAGGCGGCCCGGTCGAGGCGGAAGAATTCCGCTCGAT
Source organism: Pseudomonadota bacterium (assembly GCA_027592105.1). Classification (GTDB taxonomy): domain Bacteria; phylum Pseudomonadota; class Alphaproteobacteria; order Rhodobacterales; family Rhodobacteraceae; genus Roseicyclus. The sequence goes on from JAQCLA010000155.1 coordinate 1,394, forward strand.
CCACCAGCCCGCACCGGAATTCAGCGAGCAGTCGACCGAGTCCGAGATCCTTGTGACCGGCATCAAGGTGGTCGATCTCTTGGCCCCCTACTCCAAGGGCGGCAAGATCGGCCTGTTCGGCGGCGCAGGCGTGGGCAAGACGGTTCTCATCATGGAACTGATCAACAACATCGCCAAGGTGCACTCGGGCTACTCGGTGTTTGCAGGCGTGGGTGAACGGACCCGCGAAGGCAACGACCTTTATCACGAGATGATCGAATCCAACGTGATCAAGCCCGACAACCTGTCGGAAAGCCAAGTGGCGCTTGTCTACGGCCAGATGAACGAGCCTCCGGGCGCGCGTGCGCGTGTTGCGCTGACCGGCCTGACCTTGGCCGAGCAGTTCCGCGATGCCTCGGGCACCGACGTTTTGTTCTTCGTCGACAACATCTTCCGCTTTACCCAAGCGGGTTCCGAGGTGTCGGCGCTTCTGGGTCGTATTCCTTCGGCCGTGGGCTACCAGCCGACGCTGGCCACCGACATGGGCCAGATGCAGGAGCGGATCACCTCGACCAAGTCGGGCTCGATCACTTCAATCCAAGCCGTCTATGTTCCTGCGGACGACTTGACCGACCCGGCACCGGCCACCACCTTCGCCCACCTCGACGCTACGACCGTTTTGTCGCGCGCAATCTCGGAGCTTGGCATCTACCCTGCCGTGGACCCGCTCGACAGCTCGTCGCGCCTGATGGACCCCAAGATCCTTGGCGATGAGCATTACCAAGTGGCCCGCGATGTGCAGGGTATTCTCCAGCGGTACAAGTCGCTGCAGGACATCATCGCTATCCTCGGGATGGACGAACTGTCCGAAGAGGACAAGCTGACCGTGGCACGCGCCCGCAAGATCCAGCGTTTCCTCAGCCAGCCCTTCGACGTGGCCAAGGTCTTCACCGGTTCGGACGGCGTTCAGGTGCCGCTGGCTGTAACCATCGCCTCGTTCAAGGCGGTTGTTGCAGGCGAATACGATCACCTGCCCGAGGCGGCCTTCTACATGGTCGGCGGCATCGATGAAGTGATCGCGAAAGCCGAACGCATGGCGGCCGAAGCCGCGTAACGCATCGGTGGGTGATACCCACCCTACGGGCGAGATCTCGTAGGGCGGGTGCAACCCACCATCTGCCCCAAAGGAGAGCCGCGAATGGCTGCCAAGATGCAATTCGATCTGGTCTCGCCCGAGCGGCGCCTCGCCTCGATGGCGGTGGATGCCGTGCAGATCCCCGGCGCCGACGGTGATTTGACGGCGATGGTCGATCACGCGCCGCTGATCACGACGCTGCGTCCCGGTGTTCTCCGGGTCGACGGTGCCGAGGGCGGCGCTGAGTCGGCTTATTTCATCACCGGCGGTTTCGCCGATGTCGCCGGCCCCGCGATCACGGTTCTGGCCGAACAGGCCATGCCCGCGAGCGAAGTCACCGCCGATGTGATGGATGGTTTCATCAACCAAGCCCGCGCCGCTTACGACAAGCTGCGCGATGTCGACGCCAGCCAAACCGGCGTTGACGCAGCCGCCAAGCTGGTTGCCGACTTGGAACTGGTGAAGGCGCAACTGGTCGGATGACCGCGCATAAATGACGAAAAAGAGGCCCCGCACGCATGTGTTGGGGCCTTTGTTGTAACCAATGCCCCGGGATTGCCGGTATCTGTTCATAGTATCGGCACAGTAAGCCCCGATGGTCGGTAGATCGCATGGAATGAGCGCACCGATGATCAAGCACTTTCGCCACCATATGCTGAGCGCCGAGCAGGGTTCGGCCATGTTGTTCAGCGATTTCGCTGATAACGGCCCGATGTGGGCCGGGGATGGCCCGCGCGAAAAGCGCCACTTGGTCCGTTTCACCCAACCCTTCCTTGCGCCGCCGATGGTGCATGTCGCGATTTCGATGTGGGATATGGATGGCGAAACCAATCAGCGTGCCGATCTTAAGGCCGAAAAGATTACCGAAACCGGCTTTGCACTGGTTTTCCGTACATGGGGTGACAGCCGGGTTGCGCGTATCCGTGCCGACTGGATGGCGCTGGGAGAGATCGTATCCGAAGATGATTGGCAGCTCTACTAGGTAAGCTTGGCGCGACGGCGCGCGTTGCCGCGGCGATGGGCGCGCTTTCGCCATCTTGCCAAGCGCGCACTTGCCACGGATAGGGGGCCATGACCCGTCCAACCGGCCCCTTTTTGTTCATTCTCGCGACGATGGTGATCGATGCCATCGGCATCGGCATCGTCTTTCCGATCATGCCCGATTTGATGGACCGCGTGGGTGCGAAAGGCGCGGGGCAGGGCGCGTTTTGGGGTGGTGTTTTGCTGGCCTCATACGCGGCGGCGCAATTCACCTTTGCGCCCATCGTCGGTGCGATTTCGGATGCCTTTGGGCGCAAGCCGGTCTTGTTGGCGTCCTTGGCCTTTCTGGCGCTGGATTACGTCATCATGGCGCTGGTGGATAATTTCTGGTGGCTCTTAGTGGGCCGCACGCTCGCTGGTTTGGCGGGGGCGACCTATATCACCGCCACGGCCTATGTGTCTGACATCACCCCGCCCGAGGGGCGCGCGGCGCGCTTTGGCTTGATCGGCGCGGCCTTTGGCCTTGGCTTCGTTTTGGGCCCTGCGCTGGGTGGGGTTGCGGCGGCCTGGCACATCACGGCCCCCTTTTGGCTGGCGGCGGGGCTGGCAGCGGCCAATGTCATCTTCGGGCTTTTCGTTCTGCCCGAATCGCTGCCGCCTGCGCATCGTCGGCCTTTCGCGCTGCGTGATCTCAACCCTTTTGGCACGATCTTGCGGGCCTTTCGCCTGCCGGGTCTTACCATCCCGCTGATCTGCCTTGGGCTGTTTGAATTCGCCAATATGGTCTATGTGACGCTGTGGTCTTTCTGGGGGCGCGAGGTTTTCGGCTGGTCCACGCTGGTGATCGGCCTTAGCCTTTCGGCCTATGGCATCCTTGCCGCGCTCTCGCAGATCTTCGTCATGCCGCGCGCGATTATCTTGCTTGGTGAACGGCGCTTGATGCTTTTGGGGCTGATGCTGGCTTTTGTCGCATTCGCGGGCTTCAGCCTTTCGACCGCAATCTGGGCGGTGGCGATCTTGCTGGCGCTCTCGGCCTTGACCGATCTTGTGCCGCCCACGCTGACCGCGATGGCCGCCAATAGCGTGGAAGAGGATCAGCAAGGCATGGTTCAAGGTGTGATCGCGGCCTTGGCGTCCTTGGCCGCCGTCATGGCACCGCTGGTCTTTACGCCGGTCTTTGGTGCCTTTGTGGGTGATGACGCGCCGATCTACTGGCCGGGCGCGCCATTCGCCTTGGCCGCACTCATCGTGGCGGTGATCTTGCCCATCGCGTGGCGACAGGGCAGGGCGCGCTGAGCGTTCAGCGCCCCCACATGCCCTTGGGATAAAGCCCCTCGTAGATCGGCACCAGGCTGGCGGTATCAAACAGCGACGAGACGCTGGTGCCGTTCCAGATATTGACGATGGCTTGGGCAAACATCGGCGCGGTCGGCACGACGCGCACCCGCGAACAGGCCTTGGTCGCGGCCGTCGCCTCGATCGTGTCGGTGGTGACGAGCGATTTCAGCACCGAGCCCGAGAGCCGCTCGATCGCAGGGCCGGACAACACGCCATGGGTGGTGTAGGCATGCACCTCGGTCGCGCCTGCCTCCATCAGCACATCGGCGGCCTTGCACAGCGTGCCGGCGGTATCGCAGATGTCATCAACGATGATGCATTTGTGACCCGTCACATCGCCGATCACGGTCATGCCCGCCACTTCGCCGGCTTTTTCGCGGCGCTTGTCGACGATGGCCAAGGGTGCGCCGATCCGCGTCGCCAATTCACGCGCGCGCGCCACGCCGCCCACATCGGGCGAGATGACCATGACATCGGACATGTCGCCGCCGAACTGGTGCAGGATATCGAGCGCGAAGATCGGGCTGGCATAGAGGTTGTCGACGGGAATATCGAAAAAACCTTGGATCTGGGCTGCGTGAAGATCCATCGTCAGCACCCGCTCGATGCCGGCTGCGACCATCATATTGGCGACAAGCTTGGCCGAGATGGGCGTGCGCGCCTTGGTGCGGCGATCTTGGCGGGCATAGCCGAAATAGGGAATCACCGCCGTGATCCGCGCCGCCGAGGACCGGCGCAGCGCATCGGCGATAATTAGCAATTCCATCAAATTGTCATTGGCGGGCTTGGAGGTGCCTTGCACGATGAACATGTCTTCGCCGCGGACATTCTCATAGACCTCGACAAAGACTTCTTGGTCGTTGAAGCGTTCGACGCGGGCATCCACGAGGCCCACCTGCATGCCGCGATGCATCGACATCCGCCGCGAGATCGCCTCGGCCAGTGCGCGGTTGGCATTGCCGGAAATCAGTTTCGGATCCTGTGCAGGCATGGTGATCTTGTCCCCTTTGGCAGCATCGTCACACGCGGTCCCCACCGCGCAGCGTTGACACCCCCTAGCACCCGGCTAGTG